>DASPJH010000672.1:0-2703 GCA_035628715.1 Bacteroidia bacterium | reverse complement strand
ATATCGTTTGTGCTGTCGCACGAAATCAACAAAAAATGGAGCTTCAACTTCGTTTTCGTATACGGTTCAGGAAATGTGCTAACCCTCCCGCAGCAAAGGTTTGCCTATAATATTGGGGTGAGCGGTACGGCTCCTTTCCCGTATTTTAATATGGTAGAGCGGTATGTTGATATAGCCAACTTCCGGATGCCTGCCTACCACCGCGCCGATATTTCCTTTAATTATATCCCAAAGCCCGAGGCTAAAAAATACCAGAGCAGCTGGAATTTCAGCATATATAACATTTACAGCAGGGCAAACCCTTACTTTATATATTTTGAGGCAGATGCGTACTCTCAGTCTGTAAAAGCCCGTATGGTATACCTTTTCCCAATTATCCCGTCAGTAACCTGGAATTTCAAATTTTAAAGCACATGACACCGGTCCGTTATATCATACTCCTGGTAAGTTTACTGCTCATCTTTTCCGGATGTGAAAAAGAAATTGAAGTGGATTTACCACGCACAGAAAATGAAATAGTGGTGGAGGCCTATATTAACCAGCTCGACCCATTGTTTAATTACGTTATACTGTCACGATCGGTGAATTTTTTCCAGCCGGGAGTGGGAATTGTTCCTGTAAAAGGGGCGCAGGTTTTTATTACCGAGGGTACCGTAGCCGGCACGGATACTAACTGGAATACTTCAGGGAAATGGCAGCTGACAGAGCTGTTTCCGGACTCTATTCCCGGGATTTATTTCAGTTTCGGCTTAACCGGCAAGCTGGAGCACGTTTACAAACTTGAAGTTTTTGCTGATGGCAAATACGTTCACAGTATTACCAATATTCCGCCCATTGTACCGCTAGACAGCCTGAGCTATACAGTTGTCATCAACCCCGATGATAATAAAGATACAGGCAGGTTTATGTCCATTCACTTTTTGGAACCAGTTCCCAAAGGCAACTGTTACCGGGCTATGTACCGCATTGGCGGCGACACATCCTACTTTGGCTGGGGCAGCATTTTTCACGGGGATGATGCTTTTAATGATGATTTTGTAAACGGCGTGTACCGTAACTTTACATACGGCCGCAATTTTCGCTACAACGATACGGTAAACTATTATTTTTCATGTATTGACAGGATGGCCTTCAATTTTTGGGAATCCTATGAAACCATTCGGAATAACGGTGGTCCTTTCTCTACACCGGTACAGCTCAAATCCAATGTTCAGAATGCAATTGGCTCATTTACAGGTATGGCTGTAACCAAAAAGAAGATTATTATACGCAACTAAGCTTACGCCCTGTGAGGGAACCTTATTCAATTGAAATCTTTATAGAATGGCAAGGGTAGACTAAGTAAATCTTACCTGCGTCAAAAAATAAGAAAACCGCGCTTTGGGCGCGGCTTTCCTTTATCAAATCAGTAATAATCACTTATCGCAGTAGAGTTACAGTTCCATAGAAGCTGTATGGCTTGCCCGAGAAGCTGGTTACATTTACCACGTAGGTGTAAACGTCCTGCTGGGCATACTCTCCTTTAAAGAAACCATCCCATCCTTCATAGATATCTTTTGAGTAGTACACCTTTTCACCCCAGCGGTTGAATACAAATACTTCAAATCCATCATACCCTTCCGCATGAACAAAGAAACGGTTGTTGCGGCCAGGGCCATACATGTTGGGAGTAAAGGCATTCGGGATAAATACAGTGATATCAGGATTAATAATCAGCGTATCCAGGTGCTCAGCTTCGCAGCCTTTATCACTTATTACCCGTAGGCGGATGATGTACTTGCCGGTATCAGTAGGGTACTCAAATGCAGGGTGAATATTCTGGCTCTTATTATTGCCAGCATCACCAAATTCCCAATTATGGGTTTCTATAGTTCCACCGCCATCAATTGAGCTCAGGTTATTGAAAATGATATCAGTGGCCGCCACCGTAGTTACCTTACGCGACATTTTAAAATCGGCTACCGGCGTGGGATGTATGGTTACTATTATAGGGTCGGCGTTTTTAAAGCAGCCTGTATTGCTGTTGGTCACCTTAAGGGTGACGGTATATATACCGTCATTTTCGTATGTATGGGTTGGGTTACCGCTGTTGCTGGTGTTTTGCGCACCGCTGGCAGGGTCTCCAAAGCTCCACTCATAATCGGCTCCGGTAGGCTGGCTGGTAATGGCTGTAAATGTTACCGGCTCGGGCTCGCACTCAATAAGCGGGTTACCGGTTATCACAGCTGTAGGTATGGGATAAATACCCACTTCAAATTCCATTACTTCCGGTGTACAGACAGCATCAGGACCGGTAGTCTCTATGCGTATACTGAACTTCTCATTGGTTTTATCCTGGTCGCCCGGAGTATATTCAGTAGCGTCTTCGGTGCTGACAGATTGATTCACCCCTCCGTCAAAGCTGCCATCCCCTAAAGTTTCCCAGCGTACGCCGGTGGCAATGGTATAGCTGGCAGATATATTGAACAACTCGCCTGCACAGGCAGCCTTAGGAACATCAACAGTTAGAGTAGGTCTTTCCTGAATTATCACCTGGCTGCTGGCTTCGTAAGAGCAACCGGTGCCGTGGTCTTTAAAGACATAGTTCAGTTTATAAGTACCGGGGCCTGCAGTGGTAGCATTAAACTGTCCGCCGGGTCCTATGCCGCCTTCACCGCTCCATGTACCATTCAGCGGGAAGCCTTTGGGGCCCAGTTGTATGGC
>DASPJH010000671.1:0-3680 GCA_035628715.1 Bacteroidia bacterium | reverse complement strand
TAGGTGTTTTCACTCTATTATGGGAATACTTTTTTCAGTTTGTTTGCTTTTTGTTTCTATAAAGTGCTGTTATAACGTGTTGATTGATTGGTAGGGTTGAACTACTTTTGTAGTAAAGCTGATGGTATAGAAACATTTTAGGTATTAAAATAAGGATACGATGTGTCCTGATGATAGTTCCGTGCAGAGAAATCCGCAACATTTCCAGTACGAACGGAACGGCATCAGAGGACACACCCTGAAAAGGGTGTGCGACTCTGTGCTGCTGTCGTACGGGTTCGTTGCGGAACCTCTCTGCGCAGTAAGCAAGGGCGTGCACCCTTTTAAGTTTTAGTCCTATTAATAAATTTTTATACTATTATGAACAAAAAAGTAACACTAAAAACCATCATGCGCACTGTCAAAAGCGCTATCTACCCTGCCGCTGTGCAACACTCACCGAAAAAAATGCTACTGCTGTTTGCTGCATTCTGCCTGCTGTGCGGACATACCTATGCGCAGCGTATTATCTGTGTCAGCAGTCCGCTAAACAACACTACCCTTACCATTGGCGTGCTTGACACCCTACAGTTTGACGCTACGTGCTCGGATACTTCCGGCGTTACCGAATATGAGTGGGAATTATCGGACAACATAACCGGTAATTTTTACAAAAAATCCTCTAAAAAAGTAAAAACCACATTTAAGTTTAAGCATACCGGGGTGTTTACGGTACGCGTGCGGTTAAAAGACAGCACAGGCTTTAGCAATTGGTTTCAGCATCCTATACATGTAAGCGTAGTGCAATTCCCTAACTTTACCGCTCCCACGGGCGCATGTGTTTCGGTGGATTCAGGATTGGTATTTACTAATACATCAAAAGTCGGTAATAACGGTGAATATCAATATATATGGCGTTTTTATGGGGCTTCACAAAACCCTATAAAAAACCCGGGGTTTGCCTATTTAGGTACATATATCGAAAAAGCACAAATAGACTTTACGGTAGACACGCCGTTTACGGTAACCCCTCAAACCTTTCCAAATATCGTGGTTTGGGAAAGCCCCGGAACGTATACGGTAACTTTGGAGATTAAGGACAGACTAAATCTGAATTTTTCGCAACCATTAGCAAAACGGTTGAGGTAAAATCGGGCGACCTGTATATGAAGGACGACCACCTGGATGTTGGTAACGAGCCCAACTATCAATCGGTTTCTTTTGTAAAAAGCAACGATGTATGGAACCGGTGGTTTAAAGATGTATTTACCGCCGACGATACCACCCATTTCCCGCCCAAGCATGCCACCCTGTCGGGCAACTCCAATTACATATACGCACGGGTAAGAAACCGCAGTTGCGTTAAATCCCCCACCGCCAATATGCATTTTTTCTGGACGGTGGCTAATACTGAAGAATGGTGGCAGCAGGACTGGCTGTATTTCCAAACCAATACCGGCTCTGCAAATAATTACGAAACCGATAACTTCGGCGTGAAAAGGCCGCTCGGAGCGCGGATTACCATTATAGACAGCAGCGCCTACGGCTCATCTGCCACCAGTGAAATTATACCCCCTCTTTCCGCTTTGGGTGGGTATATGACTAAAGGCTTCGCGTGGAAAGCTCCTAACCCCCAATGGTACCCTACGCGCTTTAACAAAACGCAGGGGCGCCCGGTAATATGCCTGATGGCAAGGGTGGAGTCGCCCGACGACCCGTTTTATAACCCCGGTACGCATGTAAAAGCATGGGATTTGGCCATGCAGAACAACAGCGTAGTGACGCTGAACACTTACATTACCCGGGTGGACAGCGGTAGATATAAATGGGAGGGCGGCTGGACAAGCTCCACAGCAGGTACTTACAGGGATGAGATGACTTGGATAAGGGTTCCTAATACCGGAGAAACGGAAAAAACCACCAATATCAGCTTGGTGTTTACAGGTGAGGCCGGCTTAGCTGATTTTACCGATTACGGTAATGTGTACCTCGTGCTTGATTCGGGTTTATATAGTGTATGGCAGGCTGGCGGGGCACAGGGGTCTAACGTTACAGTGGCCGATTATGGCTGGATACAGCTAACCGATGCATCGGTGGCCACACTAAGGAACCTTACCATTGATACCGGAACCGACTACAAAATAGGGGTGGCTTTTGACTATTTGGGCAGCAATGCGCCCTCAATAGATTTGCGATATAGTTTTGACCTGGGCGAATACGAAACCGATTCGCTGACACATACAGGTGCGCCTACTATGTTTGAAACGGTAGTGTTGGCCGAACCTGCGGCGGAAGACAGCACGGAAACGGAATTGTATAAAAACGACCCTGCAATGGGAATAACGGAAGTTTTGGTGAAAAACGGCCTTTCCGTTTACCCCAACCCGGCCACAAGCGCAGCCACCCTTGAGTTTACGATGGGAAGCGCAGCGGTATGCGATATAACCTTGTCTGATATTAATGGCAGGGTGATAAAATACATTGCCCAGAATAAAGTGCTGGAAGAAGGCGCGCACAAACTGCAAGCCGATTTGAGCGGGGTGAAACCGGGCATTTATTTTATTTTGCTGGAAAGCGGCACTTACAGCATACGTGAGAAGATTGTGATAAAAGAATAGTAATTTTGATTGACGGTTTCCGCAGGTGTCCTGCGGAAGCCTTTTTTAAACATGCAACTACTAAAGTATATACCGTGGTTATTGTTTTTTGTATTGCCGCTTACGGGCAATACGCAAAACTTAGTGCCTAACGGTAGTTTTGAGCAACTTAAACCTAATTATACTTTAGGGAGTTTTTACAGAGATTTCGATACCTCAATAAAATTCTGGCATAGTCCTGGAAATTATCCTCCTTTTGTAATTAAAAAAGAACCGTTTGAACCCCCTGAGCGAAAAGTTATGGATGGGTTCGGGTGTTTTTATTTTCTCCCTCGCACTGGACGTGTGGCCATCCACATGCATAATCATGTATATTTAGGCGAGCCGGGAGGCAGGAATAACTGGCGCAGTTATCTTCAAACCCAGCTTACTTCTAAGCTGGAACAGGGAAAAAAATACGAGGTGAAGTTTTATGTATTGTTTTCATCATCGTCCAGCATCAGCATGAATGAAATAGGGATATTTTTTAGCAATGATTCGGTACGGGAAAACCGACAAAAAGCATATACCGACCCCACTTATTCTATGTTTACGCCTCCACTTACGCCGCAACTGGAATATACGGGCGAAAATTTAAAGGACACAAGCAAGTGGGTCGAAATGAAGTGGATATATACGGCCACCGGTAATGAAAACTGGATTACTATAGGCAGGTTTAACAATGATACGCTATCAAAACAAAAGATGGATACACTTAATTTTAAGTGTGAAATAGATACAAATATGTATAAGTCCTATTTATCGTTTGTATATCTGCTGGATGATGTTTCGGTTGTGGAGCTTGGCCCTGTGTATGGCGAAACAAAGGCTTGCCGCAATGACAGCGTTTTGCTGGTAGCCTTAGCTGACAGCTTTGAATACTGGAGTTCTTCGGCAGCAGGAACAGATACCCTGAGCTTAAACGACAGTATATGGGTTAAAATTACGTCCGATACTTCGGTATATTTATTTGCCGACTCGGTATATCAAACCGCCTTAAAAGCGGTGGATTACCCGGTATTAAACCTTTCAGGGCAGCGTTATAAATGCGAGGGAGATGAAATT
>DASPJH010000670.1:0-2459 GCA_035628715.1 Bacteroidia bacterium | reverse complement strand
TGGGCGGTATGTTTGTTCGCCGGGTGGCCGATTACCTGGAGCAGTGGGATATTAACCGCGAAATCTGATAATTTAGAGTTTAAAATTTATAGTATAGAAAAGCAGGCCGTGTGCCTGCTTTTTTTGTTAGTGGATAGCCTGCAGTTGCTAATCATTCTTTCAACGGCAGTCGCATCCGCTTGTATGCTCAATCTTCATCAGGCAGTAATAACCCGTGCAGCTTTTTTGTTTCACCACCTTGCCGTTAATAAGTATTTTAATAGTAAGTGTGCCGGTATTGTACCCGTTTTGGGCAGACAGGTAAGAGAAGTTGTTTGCGCTGTCAGCCATGCGGGTAAAAGAATATTGCCATTTGCCGTTTACGTCTTCTGCTTCCTCAAAACCACATTCGCCATCGTAATAAGTTACCGAGTAATCTTCAGGGCCTTCCACTATATAGGTTACGGTTTCTGTACCATACTCCATGTCTTTGGTACAACCGGCAAAAGTGATCAAAAGCGATAAGAGTATAAGGTGTTTCATACCGGTATTTAACCAAATATTATACCGCCTGCCTCAAATTAAACAGCTTTTCGACGAAACGTATAGGGCCTGTAAAACTGCTGCGGTTTATTGAGTAACGGAAGCGTTTTTCCCGGTTACCTGCCTGCCGTTCAGTGTAAAGTTCATGTACGTTAATAAGCGACTCGGTACTGACAATTTAAATGTGTTTTCAAAAACATTGATTACTTCCAGGTTGTCAATTTGGCTGCCTTCCGCGGTAAGCCTTATTTCCGCAGCTACTTCACCTGCCGGGTTACCACCGTCCAGAAGTATATGCTTTATATAACACTCATGGCCTATAACAAGCTCTTTATCAAACGGCTCGTGCTGGCAGTTTACAATAAGTGTATCCAGCACACAGTTCTTTAGATAAACTTTTCCTGCCGTATTCAGGTTTATTTCCATTTTATTTTGCCTGAAACCGGTTACATAATGCCTGTTGTTATTTGCTACCAACCGGTAAAGGCTTTTCATGCCCAACTTGTAGTTGATACGTTCATCGCCCCGGTGAAAATCAACATCCCCCATCGTTCCTGAACCATAATTACCATGAGACATAGTTAACACCCCTGATTTATACATGCCGGTGGTATCACAGCCAATGCATTCCATATAGGTGGTGTCGCTGGCCTTTTCCCAAACGGTTACAAAACTCTCTGTTGTAAATTCCGTGATTTCCGGATATAAATAACGGGCGTGCATTTTATTCGGCTTTTTAGGTGATTTGTATATTATAAAAGCCATATACACCGGCACAGTAACCAATATGATTACAGAAAATAAAAAGCTCTTTTTCATAATTAAATTTCCCTGAATAGTTTAATAATCTGTTCTTCTTTTATACCAAGGTCTTTTAGCTCTTTTAATACCCTTTTCAGTTCATCGTTCACCAGTATATTTTCCAGGTATTTTTTTGACAGCGATTTTGCGTCTGTCGTGGTTATATAGCCTATACCCCGCTGGGTTACAATTATGTTTTTATCGGCCAGCAGGTTGTATGCCGCCACCACTGTATTGGGGTTTACGCTCAACACACCAGCCAGCTCACGTACAGAAGGTATCCGTTCACCCGCCGGGTAAGCATCCTCAATAATTTTTTTACAAATCATTTCAGCTATCTGCTCAAAAATGGGTTTATGCCGCAAAAATTCCATCAGTAGTTTTTATCAGAAAGCCTTAAATAAATTACATATAAAAGGGCCACAACCAACACTGCCATGCAGGCAAAATGCAATGTATATAACTCGGGTACCTGGACATAAGATTGTTCGGAGCCAAAATCGCCCCGGGCATCCCAAAGCATTTCGTTTAAAAAAGCAAAGAAAAGACCGCCACCAAAACCCAGTATAAAGCTGGCAGCAACGGTTTTAATAAATCCCATTTTCCTGAAAAAGAACGCCACCACCAGGAAAAGCGCAATAAACACAGGCAGGTGCGCATATATTAGTTTTAACTCGTGTTCATCCTGCATAGAGTATAGCATACCCCAATAAAGTTCGGCCGGTGTTTTACCAAATATCTCTGCCACATTGTTTAAAGTGCTTACCCCTATAGTAACCGGTATAAAAATAATACTGTGTATAATAGGGAGTAACAGAAAAACATAAGAAAAAATGAACCAGAATTTTTGTGCCCGGGTGATTGGCAGCGTGTTGTAGTGATAGCTTTGAGGGGAATACGTGAAATGCCTTGTTCCCCAATGAATGGTTATTATAAATGAAACGGTTATAACTATGAGGAAAATCGGCCAGACTTTGGTAATTACCTCTCCATAACGCCATCCGTAGCTCCCTTCCCCGGCCTTGAGAAATGCCTGAATGACGCTTGACTGAAGCGATCCTAACAACAATGCCGAGGCCCCGGTAAGTAAAAACAGGTACAATATAACTGCGGTTTTATTTTCCGCGTAAAGCTTT
>DASPJH010000669.1:0-4817 GCA_035628715.1 Bacteroidia bacterium | reverse complement strand
GGCTCGCCAACAGTAATAAAAAAGAAAACTATTTATATCAATTGCGGGCAGAGTATTGACCTGGAGTCATACAATACAAATTACTGCGGAGGCTCACAATTTTTTTGGTCTACGGAGCCTTTCAGCGCCAATGTAACACTGCCTTACAATGTTTCCCCTAAAAACAATACAACTTACTTAAGGTATAATTACAACCAGTATTGCGTAGAGTGTATCTTCGAACTCTCTGTGGTGGTAAGAAGGCCTGCGCCGAAGGCCATAGAAATAGGTATAGAATGCGGGCAAAGAGTAAATCTGGAATTAATTTCCGGCTGCTCGGGATTTGAATACGACTGGTACAAAGAAAATCCCGGAGGCCAGCCAATAATAGTAGTTGGTCCGTCGGTGGAGCCAACTGAAACGGGAATTTATTATCGCGAAAGCAAAGGTGATTGTCCCTGCAAGGCAAGAATAAAGGTAAATGTGCTAACGCCAGAGCTTAGAACAGTGATAATTAGTCCTGAGCAATATTCATGTAATGCCCGGCCATACAGGTTTACACAGGGTTGCCCGACAGGTGCCGGATATAAACAATCTGATCTATACGGCCCTGACAGGTATTTATTTTTCTTACCCATTTTGGTACCCCTTGAACACTTAGGTTGGTCGAATGTCTCATATGAGGACTACAACATATATATACCTGGTGAGTACCTGATGGTCGCAGAATATTATAATGGTTGTAAGTGTACAACTAAATATATTGTAAATACGCTGGAACCACCAAAGAAATATATTCCAATTATTTCACTGTGCGAAAATAAGAGTTTCAAACCTGCTGACTGCTCGGGAGCAACCACGTACAAATGGTTTGATTGGGCTTTTACCAACAGTATCGTTACAGATGGCTCTATCACGCTGGCGCAGAGAGACGACATCGCGGCACCCAACAATGGCCAATATCTTTGGCGGGTAGGTTACGACCAATTTGGATGTATTGTTTGCGTGGACAAATTTGTGATAGGAAATGACACGTATGGCTATACAAGAATTGACTATAAGTACCACAATACAATTGAAGCATGTGATGGAGAGGTAATCCATCTTGACATAAAGAAATTCTTTACCCCCCCTTTTAACTGCTCTTTAACTCTGAATGGGACCCCGCCGCCAACACAGCAAATATCTAGTATTGTAACATCACCCAACGGAGATATCACTATCCAGGTAAACCAATTGACACAGAATATATCTCTTGAATTCGAGTGTCCCGGACAGGGTGACCAATGCCCTACAAGAGTTTATGTAGATATCAAGAAAAAAGAAAATTGCCCCAGTGGAATGGCCGCACCTCCTAATGAAACATCTATACAATCGGAAGGTAAAAAGATTACCTCATTAAAGGTATATCCAAATCCTACAACCAGCAGTGTGAAAATTGAAATGCCTATGTTCTTGGGTATCTCAACAGTTAAATTATACGATGCGCTAGGTAGGCAGATATTTGTTACCGAAACGAAAGATTCGGAATTACAGCTCGATCTTTCAGATTTTTCAAAAGGTATCTATATGCTTCTCGTGGAGAACAATGGTGTTGTATATACCGAAAAAGTGGCGTTTGAATGACCGCCAGTTTGGTTAATAGGGTGTTTTTAAAGTAAACACCCTATTAATTAAAAAAGGTCGATAACCTGCTTGTTAGCGGCTACAGCACTTAGAAGCCCCTCAGAAATGTGGGGTTTTTTGTTTTAAATACACAGGTTTAAAGATGCATTTTCGTCGTTAACCAACGGAATTGACTATTTAATATTTTAAAAAGAATCTTAAATTAAGCTCCTTCTTGTATAAGATTTTATAAACTAGTCTTAGATTAGCCCTATTGTTAATCAAGAATACTAGAGATCGCCGAGGGCCAATGTTGACGAGTGTATGTTTTGACGAATATTTGCAGTTATGCCGGCATTCGCCAAACTCTGATATAAATTCTTAGGTATAGTTCAAAAAGTTCGATAATCTGCTCGTTAGGGCTACAAAAGTTTTGAAAACCCTGCCAGATGGCGGGTTTTTTTGTTTTTATGAATTTTATACCAAAAACGCCACCCCGTTGCAGGGATGGCGTTTTTTATTCAAGCATTTTTTATGCTGTAGCCGGTGATGGATCCAAAGCTTCTACACTTTGTGTAATAGGTGTTGCAGTGGATGAGCCAGGGTTTATCGGGTTTAATGTGATTTGCAAACTATGTGAATTTGATCCTGTGTACAAACCTGGGGAAGCACCAGGCACATAAGTCCCTGACTTGAGCGTAAAGCCACCCGACATGGTAAAAGGCACTGCTATTTTTGATACTTTAACTGCCATTACTGCCTGGTATGTTGTATTAGCAGGAACACTCACCGGCATATTGAATGACCATTGTCTAGAGGTAGATTCTGAGCCGCTCCATGTATAAGAGTTTGATACAGTTACCGAAAGAGACACCTTGCCATCGGCTACGATAGGCACTCCACATTTGAAACTGGTGCTGACAGATACACTTACGCCCAAAGTATCAGACCAACCGGAAGTTTCTGTTGTCGATTCAGTGCCACTAACAGTACTGATTTGCGGCTGGCCGGTGTTATTTTCCAGCTGTATGGAATATATATCCGCAATGTTTGTATCTTCAATTTTGGCCTGGTCAAGATGATATTCAAGACTATTGGCTGAATAGCTTTCTACCGGGTCAGTAACACCGCTGCACCAATAAAGCCCGTGGTTATCGTCCGGCCCTGTTCCCCTGTTAATAACAAGGTTGCCATCGTCCTGCAAAACCATGTAAAAATTACCAGGGGTGCTATTTTGAAGGCTTGTCCACCGAGTACCCTGAAAATTCTCAGGAGTACCAATTTGGATAGCCAGTAGGCCTCCTTCCAGGAAGGCAGCATAACATTGGCCCGGACCATAGCTGTTTGTATACCATAATGCGCCATAATTGTTTTGTGGTACTGTGCCGCGGTATACAACAAAGTTGCCATCGTCCTGCATCCAGGCTGAAAAAACACCATTGGCTGAAAGCAGGTACTGGTCTTGCAGTAATACCTGGTTAACGAATAAATAAGGGGATGGTTGAAAGTTTGGTGAGTTGCTCATGATTAAATTTGATTATGCCCAAACATACATATTAGACTGCTAACAATCACGGAAAAATATGCCCGGTTAGTGAAGTTGTTCCGATGCGTGCATCACTTTTGAGCGTATAAAATTATGAGAAAGCGACTAAAGTTTTGTAATCGGTTCAATAACGAGTTTTTTGGCTGCAATTATTTGAGACTTTTACCAGCGCGATGGCTTTCTGTTTTTATACATCCCTCATTTAGTCTTAATTTAGCTATTCCTGCTTCGCCTTATCCGGAAATACCTGGTTAATTCTATTTTCCATTTCGGCAGCAATAACCTGGCCTGCTTCATCCTGTAGTTTAAGTTTTGCTATAATATTTTTATAACTCTCATAATCCCTGTCCTGGCTCAATTTAAAAACAGTATCCATTTCGGTTATTTCAATTTCAAACGCTACTATGTATGGAATTACTCTTTGTATAAATTCTGGAGGCAAATTGTCAAAAATGGTGGTTGATGCCTCATTAAAGTTTTCAAAATGCAGACTTGTCTTTCTCAGTACATCCTTTAATTCGCTATCATCTAAAAACTTAATTGTTCCCTTTGCATGAACGCTCATATAATTCCATGTAGAAGGAATATACGGGTTGCTATACCATGTGCCGCTTACATAAGTATGGTGGCCTGTGAAAACTGCAAGAACGTTGTTGTTATATAAAAATGCTTTATGATGGTCTGTATCCTTCATTATATGGCCCCGTAAAATGCTCTTCCCGTTCTTTTCTTCAATAAAAACAGGAACTTGTGTAGCCACTGGCTTATTTTCTGAGTCGCAGCCGGTTAAGAATGCAAATGGATATTTACCAATAAACTGTTTAATGATTTCAGGATTATTTTCTTTGTGATGAGGCAGGTTATACATAGAAATAAATAAGAAATTAATTTCGTGTAAAGCTATGCACTTTTTATAAAAAATTTACCGGTAGGCAATTAATAGCTTTTTGATAATTTCTCTCCTCCCTAAAAAAAATCAAAAACAAACTTGCGCAACAATCTGGTTGCGCATATATTTGCAACCAGGTAATTGCGAATAATGAAAACAAGGCGTGATGTATTTTGGGCAATAGCCGACCCTACCCGAAGGGCGATACTGCTTTTGCTGGCAGTACAGGCCATGACACCCAATGCGCTGGCCGAAGAATTTAAGACCAGCAGGCAGGCGGTTTCAAAACATATCCAGGTGCTTACTGAATGTGAGCTGGTAAAACACGAACAAAAAGGAAGGGAGATATATTATCACATCAATGCCAAAAAGGTAGAAGATTTTGATACGTGGGTGGACCAGCTCAAAACCCTGCTGGCAACTCAATTTGATCAATTAGAAAAAGTATTAATAACACTTAAAAAACAGAAAAAATGAAAAACAATCTGCTAATGGATTTTACCGTTGACAAAACAACAAAAACGGTATTTGTAACCAAAGAATTTGCCGCAGACCTTGATTTGGTATGGGATGCTTTTACCAAAAAAGAAATTCTGGATCAGTGGTGGGCGCCTAAGCCTTATATATCCAGAACCAAACACATGGATTTTAAACCAGGCGGGAGAAGATTTTACGCAATGGTTAGTCCGGAAGGGCAAGAAAACTGGAGTGTTCAGAAATATACTTCCATCAGCCCCAAAACCAATTTTAAATACTTAAGCGCCTTTGCGGATAAAGATGAAAATTTGTCTTTGCCGG
>DASPJH010000668.1:0-4776 GCA_035628715.1 Bacteroidia bacterium | reverse complement strand
AACACATTAAAAATGCAAACGGTAACACCCTGTTTTCGTTTGAAATATTACCACCATTAAAGGGCAAAGGCATTCAAAGTATATATGAGGGCATTGACCCGCTGATGGAGTTTAAACCGCGCTTTGTGGATGTTACTTATCACCGGGAGGAGTTTATTGAGAAGAAACTGAAAGACGGTAATTATCAAAAAATTGTAACCAAAAAAAGGCCGGGAACGGTGGCTATTTGCGCGGCCATAATGAATAAATACAAAGTAGATGCCGTGCCCCACCTTATTTGCGGCGGGTTTAGCCGCGAGGAAACCGAGAATGCGCTGATAGACCTGGCATTTTTGGGTATTGATAACGTGCTGGCATTAAGAGGGGACAATGCAAAAGGAGAAACTGCTTTCAGGCCTGATGTGAACGGAAACGCCAATGCACTGGAATTGCTGAACCAGATACAAAACCTGAACCGCGGGGTATACCTGGACGATGAGCTGAGCGACCCTTCGCCCACTAATTTTTGTGCGGGCGTAGCCGGCTATCCTGAAAAGCACCACGATGCACCCAACCTGAAAAGTGACCTGCAGTTTTTAAAGCGTAAGGTGGATGCTGGCGCTGAGTTTATAGTTACCCAGATGTTTTACGACAACAAAAAGTATTTTGAGTTTGTTGATAAATGCCGGGAGTGCGGTATTAATGTGCCCATAATACCGGGATTAAAGCCGCTTACCACCCGTAAGCAGTTGTTTGTGCTGCCCAAAATTTTTCATATCGATTTACCGGAAGAACTGGCCGATGCAATAGAAAAATGCAACAACGATAAGGAAGCGGCACAGGTGGGTATTGAGTGGGCCATACAACAATCAAAAGAGCTGAAAAAAGCGGGGGCGCCGGTTTTGCACTATTACACCATGGGCAAAAGCGAGGCGACGTATAAGATAGCGAAGGAAGTGTTCTAACAAGTTTCAAGTTTCAAATTTAAAGTTTGAGGTTTGAAGTTTCCATACGGTAAGTCCTTAAGTTATACCGACAGGAACTTCAAACATCCAACTTCAAACTTCAAACCCTGTCGGACTTAAACTGAAAACTATTGAGGGCTGTAGTAACCAAATCAACCGGTAGCTGGTACGATGTTAAAGACGAAACCGGCAAAGTGTGGCAGGCCCGCATTAAGGGAAAACTACGGCTGAAAGGGCTGAAAAGTACCAACCCCGTGGCAGTGGGTGATTTTGTGGAGATAGAACCCGAAGGCACTACCGGGCTTGCCCTTATAAGCGATATTGCGGAGCGTAAAAACTATATCATCCGCAAAAGCAACAACCTTTCAAAGCAAACGCAGGTTATTGCAGCCAATCTCGACCAGGCCGTGCTGTTTGTTACCCTGGCAAGGCCCCGCACATCGCTGGGGTTTATCGACCGGTTTTTGGTAACTGCGGAGGCCTACCATATCCCGGTTATTTTAGCGTTTAATAAAATTGATATTTACGATGAGGTGGATACTGCTATACTAATGGAATACAGCAGCATTTACGAGTCTATCGGCTACGATTGCATACAGGTTTCTGCCAAAATGGGCACCAATATTTCGGCCTTAAAAGAAAAACTGGAAGGCAAAACCACGCTGGTATCCGGGCATTCCGGTTCGGGTAAGTCCACCTTTCTTAATTCCATATCGCCTGAAATTCAGCAAAAAACCGCTGAAATATCGGATTATTCGTTAAAGGGCAAGCACACCACCACCTTTGCCGAGATGTTTGAAATTGAAGGCCGTACCCGCATTATTGATACGCCCGGTATCAAGGATTTTGGCGTGGTGGATCTGGAGCAGGTAGAGATATCGCACTATTTCCGCGAAATGAAGCCCCTGATAGGCCAATGCCGTTTTAATAATTGCATCCACGTAAACGAGCCGGGATGTGCTATCCTGAGAGCCGTTGAGTCGGGTGCCATCCGTCCCGAACGCTATTACAGCTACTTAGGGATTTTGAATAATGAGGATGCGCATCATTGAGGGAAATGACAGGGTCACCTAACAAGGTATACAATCCCATTTTTACTGTTCCACGTTTTTTTGCCGTCAATTACTTGTGCATAAGTGGCTAAATACATGTATTGCCCGGCTTCTAACGGCTGGCCTTTGTAATATCCGTCCCATCCCTCTGAATAATCATTTGTTTCAAATATTTTTTCGCCCCAGCGGGTAAATACCTGTAAGTTATATTCAATTAGATTATAAATTACCGGCCTAAATATACGGTTTAAAGTATCATTTGTGCCCGGTGAAAAGGCGTTGGGGAACCATGCCGGGTAATTACAATAGTTATCAATGGTAATAGTATCAGTAAATTTACAATTATTACTATCTGTAATTTGCAGGTTATATGTGCCGGGCGAATTTACTATTATAGAAGCCGACGTTTCTCCAAAAGGCTCCCAGTAATATCTTTTTGCATTAATGGCGGTTAGTAAAGGCTGTACCTCCTCAAAACAAACTACCGTATCATTGCCCAACTCGGGTACAGCATAAGGAAAATCTGCAACAGTTACACTGGCAGTGCTTTTACAGCCTACAGTATTATAAACTAAAACCGAATATAATCCGGGGTTATTAACTGTAAGCGTTTGCTCTTTTTGCCCTGTGCTCCAGTAGTAAGCAGCATTTCCATTACCGGCATCCAATATAATGCCCTCATTGCTGCATTTAAAAGTATCGGCAGGCAATGGTATAACTTGAGGTGTAACCACATGCAGCGTAAGTGAGTCTGTAAATGTTTGCGCTATTAAAAAATACTGTGCTGTAGCAGTGGGTTTCACCCAAAATATACTGTCAAGGCTAATGGTGTCAGTTCCCAAATAATTGTTCGACCAGTAAAAAGCCGATTTGCTGTTGGCAATTAACGGCGTACTGTCTCCCAAACAAATAGTGTCTTCAGCAACAATGCTCTCTATTTCGTAAACAAATACGTCGTCGAAATAGTATTGTGCCCCATTACTGTTTGCAATTGAATCGTACGTAATAATTTTTTTAAAACAGCCAACTGTTATCCAATTTTCATCCCCTTTTGCTTTGTATACATCACTTATTTCTATCCAATTTACAGTATCTTTTAAAATCCCTTTTTTGTTCACAATCTGTGGAACGAAATCAGGAAAATTATAGGGGGGAGGATCTAAATTAATATTGGTATAATTTCTTATAGAATCTTGTGATAAATACATTCCAAAATCAGATATAGCATTGCCTGAACAGTTTGCCATATTAATATAAAATCCAGCCGAATATTTTTTGTTTAACTCTAAGTTTTTTAAAAGCTTAATCTGGAAATTTTCTTCAATTATACCTTTGTATTTGAGATTGATAAACATCCTTAAATAGCCATTTCCGCTATGGGGTTGCTGGAAACCCTTGCAAAATTTTCCACCAAATGGTCCAACTTCCGTTGTATTGTTTGGTACACTAGTAAAGCTATCAGAATTACAAATATTCAAAACATCGGGACTTCCCCAAGTTGGTGAAAGCCAAGGGGGACAAAATTTATTTAACTCGTCATTTCGAAGCAATTTGCTAGGACAGGCAGTTAAATATTCAAAACTAGGGTTAGGCACGAGGTTTTGCGCATATCCTTTTAGGGACATGCAAACTATTAATATGGCAATGCTTTTGTACACGGGGTAAATAACAGGACGGGTTTTAATCCCGTCCTGTTGCATATATGTAGTTACTGTTTAACAATTCGTATCGTTTGTTGGCTTTGGCCATCAAAGATAGTAACGAAATAGATACCGGGAACGTATTTGGCCCCATCTATTTCAAAACGGTGCTTACCGGCCTGCATCGTGCTGTTTTCGCACAACACATCAACAGTCCTTCCCATTATATCGGTAATTTTTACAGTATACTGACCGGGACTGGCAACCTCAATAAGCGCTGAAGTTCCGTTTCCAAACGGGTTGGGATAGATTGTTGCCTGGCCTGGGGTAGCCTTGTTAACCGATAAAAGCGGCATAGGCGAGGGCGGAAGCGGTTCTACCGTGGCAAATAAAATAGTGTTGCTGCCGGTTAAGTCGGAAGGGCCTGAAGCAGCGGAAAGCTGGTAAGCGTATGTATATATACCAGTAGGCGGGGTGTTTATATGTGCCTGCTCATCGTAAGAGAACTTTACACCAAAAACAATATTGTCAGTGGTATTTACAGTAATACCTTCCAAAGCTACATTGGCATAATCCGTAACCCTTACAATACCGGGTACCACCTGCTGCTCTTCCTCAACCAGCTCAAAGCCTGTTCCCAATGCGCCTGCCTGGTACCATTCTGTCCATTTTGCCTCATCAAACGCTATATAAATAGTGCCGTAAGTATCAAAAGGTTCATCTGCATCCGTATCTTCAGTAAGCAAATCTAATTTTACCGTTACAGTTTCCGTACCTCCGGATGAATTATTTAACAACACGGTGCTCCAACCAAAATCCCAGCCTGTTCCGTTTGTTACTTTAAAACCAGCCAGGGTTGATAAGAAAGTATTGCGCATAACTACATTGTTGTTCTCATCTGCATAAAAAGCAACTTCATAAGGGAGAGTGCCGGGTTCATCAATGTTATCAGTTGAATTAACCAATCTTGCCAGCATGCATAATACAGGATGTTGGTCTGGAGTGAATTGCAGCCCATCGCTGATATACCAGTCGGGGTCTGGCGCTACCCATTCCTTCCCGTCAGGATAATCATCGTGCATTATCCAGGTAGTATTGGCCGGAATGGCAGGAACCGAGATAGCCTGTGTTGATGAGCTG
>DASPJH010000667.1:0-4809 GCA_035628715.1 Bacteroidia bacterium | reverse complement strand
CAAAAATGCGTGTTACAGTGTTACGACTTGCTAAATCCCAACAACCACCGGCGTTATACCCGTAACACTACTTTTTAATCCTGTTGCAGGTTTGCTTTTTTGTTACGAGTGTTACGCTGTTACGACCTGTTTTGTAGACAGTTTTTGATTGATTCCGATTTTGAATTTCAAAAATGCGTGTTACAGTGTTACGACTTGCTAAATCCCAACAACCACCGGCGTTATACCCGTAACACTACTTTTTAATCCTGTTGCAGGTTTGCTTTTTTGTTACGAGTGTTACGCTGTTACGACCAGAAAAGTGGACAGACTTCAAAGAACTTCTTAGATAAACTATAATTGGAAAATGTTGAGTTTGTTACCAAAAATTTAACATTTTTTTCCTGCATTTGTTGCTACAATACAAACAATTCATAAGCATACTTATTTTCAAGTGATAATTGGGACACATGTTCCTAAAAAACTCTTTATAGACGCATTTTTTGAAAGTTTAGAATAAAACGAGGGCTTTATATCCCCTTCTTTGGAATCTTATACCAACCAAAAAGCCCAGTTTTACGGGGCTTCAATAAAAATTTTATACCGAGGTGATAATTTGGGACACGACCCCATCTTACAGTGGCAAAGGTTATGAAATATACCTTATCAGCGTTGTTAAACTTGTAAGCACAACTCATACTTGCTGCTAAGTTACAAACTTAGCTTATATATACTTACAAGTCCCTGCCACGCAAAGCCCGGCTGCAGACTTGCGAGAGCGGGGGGGTTACACCGGTTACTTTGTTACGCGTGTTACGGTGTTACGACCAGTTTTGTATACACCTTCCAATGCTTTGATAAAATTACGCGGTTAGTTTTTCTTTCCAGGTACCCCACAATTCTTTGTCCTACTTTCGAGTGTCCCTTCGGCCTCAGTATGACAAAGAATTGTTGACCGCTGCCCCACATTACGACCCTGCCCAAAACCCAACTGCTGCAATGGTTCAGGCTGGAACACGACCGTTAAAATGGTTTATCAATACCAAATCTTTTTTTAAAGTAATATTTAACTCCGAAACTAGCTAAGAAAATAATAATGAATATTGTGTAATACAAAACTGTTATCCAAATATCTGAATCATTTGAAAAAACAAACAAACTTTCTTCTTTTCCATTCAAATAATAAGCTATAGGCGCAATTATTGCAAACATAGAACATGCTAATATTAAAAGATTTAAAAAGTTCAGCATTTTCATTATTATATATTTCATCTGTTAATCTTGACAATCTAAATATTGATTAGAAATCCAACCCCTATTACCGTTTTCGTAAATGACTTCAGCAAAATCATTTTGAAGTTTCCAGTTCTCAATAACTTATCACCTTTCTTTGTCAAATATACCATTAAACCCAAACCCTATACGGTTGTAAAGCCTTTATGCTTCCTAATTGCTGCAAGCATTATTAAAAACCACCAACACATTTGATACATTTACCTCTCGTAGATTATGCCAGTAAATGCGCATGCATATTTTTCTTCACGTCGATTTTTAACATAGTCCCGTTAACTTTGTCTTTGACATAAAAATCTTCAAAAAGGCTAAAAAAATCCATAGAATCCCTAGAAAAATTAGTAGTCTGCATCAATAGATAAACGCCTTTGGGGCTGTTGTCGTTAAATGATTTAATATTAACAACATGTATACTTAATACAGCATCATTTGCTTTCCCTTTATGACAGTTAAACGCGGTCAATACCCCTCTTGACTGTAATCTTTTCTTGCACCTTCAAGGTTTTTCCAGCTGTTGATTACAGATGTGTCAACAGTGCTAATGTTATTTATCGAACAACTGGAGGAATTAATAATTATATTACATCCTGAAGAATCAGGAAGGTAGTAGCATTTATAGTCTTTAATATTTAAAACGAGCTTATTTAAGTTGTCAAATTCAACAATTATTTTTTCACGCTTGTTAGTGGCACAACCACAAAATAAGGCAGATATAAGAAATACAAGAAATGATATTTTCATTATTTGATTTGTGATGGCTTAAAGGTGGTGCCCGCTCGCAAGTCTGCTGTCGCCAGGGTCGCTATGGGGCAGATACCTATAATAGAAAACAAAATACTTTTTGCAACATACCCAGCCTCTCCTACTTCCCTACTCCTTTCACATACGCCACCTGGTTGGTGCCGCGGAACATAATATGGGCTTCGCTGTATTGTTTTAGTATGGGTTTTATATCAAACGCCAGGGTATATATGGCCAGTTTTTCAGAACAGCCGGATGACCTGGTTTTACTAAGGCGGCATTGCAGCCTCACGGGGTAGGTTTTTAAGGCTATATTGCTCATGTACAGGTCAAAATCCATTTTATCGCAACCGTTAAACGAGCGTACCATCATAAATATCAGGCTGTCCTTCTGCTCCACATTCAGTAATTCATAATCCACCGTTTCATCGTCTTCAGCGTAAAGGCTATCGCTGACAATAATGGGCTTTACAATCACCTGTGCTGAATCCTGCTGATAACTTACCACAACTTTCATTGTATCATAAAACTGGGTGTAATCAATAGGTTTGGCAACTTTTGCCCTGGTTTTGCATCCAAATGAAAAAACAGTAAAAATAATAACGGTGGTAACTACTAAAAACTTCATTCTCAAAAATTAATCTTTTACAAATTTGGTGGTGTACCTTAATTTTCCATCATTTATTTCAATAAAATAAATTCCGGCGGCAAAGGCGCTTACGTCCACAACGCCTCCGGGCTGCAGTGGCAGTACAACGGTGTTTCCTACAGTACTGGTAACGAATACCTTTGCAGTTTCATTGCCCTTAAAACCCGGGTAGCTGATACTGAGCGAATTACCCGCCGGGTTAGGGTATACTTCCAGCGGTAGCCGGTTTATTTCGGCAATACCGGCAGGCTCCCAGTCTGAGCCGTACCATGTTTTGGTCCCGGTTTTCAGCGGGTCCAGCCAGTAGTCCAGCCTGCGGTTGCTGTCGGTTCCGTGGCGGTTCCAGTGCCAGTCCAGCCGGCCAAACAAATCAAAGCCGGTAAGCGATGAGCAGCTGGTATTACCCCCGGTGAGGGTTCCCACCACCAGGTTGTCTTTGCCTTCAAACAGTGGCGAGCCCGACGAGCCTGACTGTGTTACCCCTTTCCCGTTGGGCGTGGCCGACCAGGTAACCAGCCAGTGCGTGTTATCAGGCGAAAGGCCGGGATACGGGTCGTCTTTCGTTCTGGGAAAAGTGTACGTGGATATTTTTTTTATATCTCCCTGCGGATGGTGGATGCAAACCCCGCTGTCAAAAAAAGATACGGTGGTATCAATACTCCATCCGGCATAATAGGCCAGCCACGACGGGGGAACCACCTGGTTTAATTCAACGAGTAAAAAATCAGAACCATAAAAGCCGCCTGAATCATTACTGTGTGCCTTAACCTGCGCGCCCAAAATCCGCTGGTCGGCCAGGTTGCCTTCGCTTATGGGGTTGGCGCAGGTGGGAGCTTCATAATTAAAATAAAACTTCCAGTAATTAAACATGGTATCGTGGGCAATGTCGTCAAAATTATCGTTGAGCCCGCAGTGCATGGCGGTTAATATATACGGCCTGAAATCTTTCCGGGTATTGTTCATTAATGTTCCCGTGCATATCCGGTTAAAAATTCCTGAAAACACATCAATTTTAACTACTGAACGTTTTTGTGCCGACCAGTCATCGCCCTCGGTGCAGTTTACATTTACCATACACGCACCCGCAGCGCCAAAAACATCGGTGTTATCACCCGATTCAGTTAAGCGGTATTTATATACCACCTTTTCAATTATGATTTCTCCCAAGCCTTCCTTCCCGTCGGGCTCAAAGTATTCTACCATAATTTCCGACCCGGTTATAGTGTGCGAAGAAAAATAGGGAGTATTGGAAAAATCAGCCGATTTATAACTTTCTGTATTTTTTCCGCCGGGAGAATAAATACTCATAACTGCCCCTTCAGGAATATTTTTGGCTTTACCTATGACGGAAACGCCCCTGGCGCCTTCCAGCGTAATTTTTATCCGCCACAATATGCCACCCGGTATGGTGCGCCATTCGCCGTGGGTTTTAGGGGTGATACCGGCATCAAACAACCGCCCTATGCTGGGCAGTACCGGGTTATCTGCATTGTCAGCTTCGTCCAGCTTTGCAGCCGTATAGCCTGAAAGGGTATACGTATACTGTTCCTCCAAATCGGGCAGGGAGTGTTTAATACCATAAGGCACCTGCGCCGCAAGGGTGAGGGTTAAAAAACTAAAAATTATAAAAAATCGTACTTTCAGCATTGTTAAAATCCGTATTGACTCATCAGGTACAGCAGCGCCGCCATCGAAGCCGCTCCCAATTCAAGTTCCCTCTTATGGACGTTCTCAAACCGGTCAGTGTTGGCATGGTGAAAATCAAAATACCGTTGCGAATCCGGTATAAGCCCTGCCAGCACTACGTTTTCCTGTCCTTTTTTAAGCGGATAAATATCGGCACCGCTCCCACCCCTTTCAATATCATACAACCCATAAGGCAGTAAAAGCGGTTTCCAGCTTTTTACCTTTTCCAAGCTGGTTTCCGGTGCATCCAGGTAAAAACCACGCGGAGAAAACCCTCCCCGGTCGCTTTCAATCGCGCCAATGTGTTTTACCTCCAGGCTGTCTGCCACGCGGGCGTATTCAAGTGCGCCTCTCAAACCGTTCTCCTCGTTCATAAACAGCACTGCGCGTATAGAACGTTTAGGACGTATGCCCAGCGACTTAAACACCCTCAGCGCCTCTATAGATTGCACACAGCCTGC
>DASPJH010000666.1:0-5785 GCA_035628715.1 Bacteroidia bacterium | reverse complement strand
CATCAGCCTTCAACCCGTAACACCCCCATCTTAATCCCGTCACAGTTTTACAGATTGTTACGGCTTTCAACCTGTAGGGTTCAAAATTTTGAACCCCTACCTCGCCAATCCCAAATTGGTGTTACGCTGTTACGACCCCCTTTAAGCCCGATATTCATCAGCCTTCAACCCGTAACACCCCCATCTTAATCCCGTCACAGTTTTACATTATTACGGCTTTCAACCTGTAGGGTTCAAAATTTTGAACCCTACCTCGCCAATCCTAAAATTTTAATCCTGGCAAATTGGTGTTACGCTGTTACGACCCCCTTCAAACCCGGTATTCATCAGCCTTCAACCCGTAACACCCCCATCTTAATCTGTCACAGTTTTACAGATTGTTACGGCGTCAACCTGTAAGGGTTCAAAATTTTGAACCCTACCTCGCCAATCCCAAAACTTTAATCCCGGCAAATTGGTGTTACGCTGTTACGACCCTCTTTAAACCCAGTGTTCATCAGCCTTCAACCCGTAACACCCCCCATCTTAATCCTGTCACAGTTTTACATATTATTACGGCGTCAACTGTAAGGGTTCAAAATTTTGAACCCCCTATCTTGCCAATCCTAAAATTTTAATTCCGACAAATTGGTGTTACGCTGTTACGCCCCCTTCAAGCCCGGTATTCATCAGCCTTTAACCCGTAACACCCCCATCTTAATCCTGTCACAGTTTTACAGATTGTTACAGTTTCAATCGGAGGGGTTTTTTTCAAAAATTTTGAACTCCTACAGGTTAATTGGAAATTATCCATTTTGGGCAAAAAAATTATTGAAAATTTCTGGTTCGCCGTCCTGCGTCCCCGTCCGCTACTCACCTGTAAACGGCGGTTAGTATTAGTCAACAACCGCGGCTCCGGCCGGTTGTTCAGCTATAGCTTCATTGTCCTTAAAACAGGACGGAAATTATAAAACCATAAGGTGTAGTTAATAAGTGGTTTAATAAAACCGCCACTCGTATAAAAAACCAGCCGCTTGTAAAAAAATGGTGCGCGAAAACTGACTGTCACAATACCTTCGTAATAGGTTTTTTAGAATAACACCGTTTTTAACATGAAACTCAACAAACTCTTAATAGGCGCTCTGGCAGTATCGCTGTTTGCGGTGTCTTGTAAAAGAGATGCTATAGACCGTAAGGATGACTCAGTGAAACTAACTGCTGACCAGCTGGTTGTGCCTGCCGACTTTAAATTTGTTACGGAAAAAGACCTGATGGTAAAGGTTAAAGTAGCTAACCCATCGTATACCGGCGAAAAATTCAGGATAAACATTTACCTTGATGTGCCCGCTACCGGCACATTGGCTATTGCAGGCATTACTAATGCCGACTACGAGTATACCACCACCATGAGGGTGCCTGGCGACCTGCCTTATATCTATATTGAAAAAGTGGATGAAAGGGGAAATAAGGTATACGAGAAATTAAAGACCGATAATTTTACCGCTACCACTTTTGTAAACGGAACCGATAACAACACCTACGTTTTTACCAAGCTTAACTCGGGCATGGATTGCAATACCGGTTGCACCAACACATATAACAACCATACGGGTAATGTTACTGTTACCACCGGGCAGATTGCCTGTATAACAGGTACTTTTAACGGCGATTTGACTGTTACGGGCAACGGCATTGTGAAATTTTGTGCAGACGGCAACATTGGCGACCTGACACAGGACAACAGTGCCAGGGTATATATACTGGAAGATGCCAACCTTACTATTAACCGCATGACTTTTAATAATAAGAGCACCAAGTTTTTTAACTGGAGCGACAGTTTGGTGACCAATATGTGCGTGGATGTAAACAACACTACAGAAAACCATGGCCGCTGGTATATTAACTGTAACCTTTCAATAGAAACGAATGGCAAGTTCAATAACTTCGGTAAATTATTTGTTTCCAATAATTTAGATGTTACCGCCAAGCTGGTTAATTACCATGCCATTACGGTAAACGGTAAGCTGATAGGCAATTCAGGCTCTATTATTGAAACCTATTGCAACCTTACTGCTAAAGATAACATTGAAATATCGGGCAGCCTTACCAACAATACTTACCTGAAAACGCTGAAAGATTTTGTTTTGCTAAGCGGCGGCAGTGTAACCCTTCAGAACGGGGCACTGATAAGCGCTGTTAACGCTTCCCTTACTGACGACATTAACGGCACCGGGGCCAACACCAGTATTATAAAAGTAAAATCTACCACCACTATTAACACCGGCGGAAATATTACCGGTAAAATAAACCTTTGCGACAGTAATGGGGTAGAAACGAACAACGGCTCTATAACCTCTCCCGCCCAAACTACCTGCTCGGGCTATATTCCCACAGGCACCTGCAATCCTGAAGGATTTGGCGCACTGGTAATTGCCGATGCCGACGGGGATGGCATTGCCGACCTGCTGGATGATTATCCGTATGATTACAACAGGGCGTTTACCCAGTTTTACCCTTGCGCAACCACCTGTTCCAATATTTGCTTTGAAGATTTGTGGCCAACCATGGGCGATTTTGATTTTAATGATTTAATTATCGCCTTTAACGTAACCAAGGTATTCAACGCAGTAAATAATGTAGTTGACTATAAGGTGAAAATGAAGCCCCGCTGCCTGGGTGCAGGCTATGATAATGGCTTTGGATTTAGCCTTGATAATATATTGCCTAACGAGGTATTGAATGTTAAAGGGCAGGTTTTGTCCAAAGGTAACCTTAGCATCGCATCAAACGGAACTGAAAGCGGCCAGGCGAAGGCGGTAATTATTGCCTGGGACTCACCTGAACCATTACTGCACAGGCAGGGAGGTTCCATGTTCAATACTATTCCCACTAATCCTCACTGTCAGTCGGATACTGCTTATATTGAAGTAACATTTAGCGCAGCGCTGGATAACAGCCGCGTGGTATTCCAGGAATTTAACCCCTTTATTTATACCAACCAGCGGAGAGGATATGAAATACACCTGGCCGACCATAAACCCACATCGCTGGCAGATGTGTCGCTATTCGGCATGGGGGATGACAATTCCAATCCCACCGCAGGCAAGTATTACCGGAACGGAAACAACCTGCCATGGGCCATACAGGTATCTGAAAACCTGGATTACCCGATTGAAAAAACCAGCATACTGGATGCCTACAATTATTTTGATGACTGGGCAGCTTCAGGCGGAAGTCAGTATCCCAACTGGTTCAGGAATTTTGGCTCCTTCCGCAATTACAATTTAATTTACGAGGAGTAAGAACTCCGGAAGCATATTATTAAAAGCCCTTCAAAGTTATTTGGAGGGCTTTTTTTTAGCCGCTTAAACCATTTGGCCGGCGATATTGATAGTAAAATAGACTACTGCGGCAACACCGGTGTTGAAACCCTTAACGGGGGAATTAACTCGCCAGCTGTACAAGGCTGCACAGGATATATTGCAAAATGCGCCTGCAACCCGGAGGGGCCAGCCCGCCATCAGGATGCTGATGCCGACGGTGTGCCCGATGGCCAGGATGAATACCCCCAATGATGGTAGCCGTGCATTTAACAGTTATTACCCCTCAGCTATTTCCACTGCCAGCCTGGCTTTTGAAGAATTGTGGCCTACAACCGGTGCACCAAACACCGGCTGGTATCCCGGCAATCCGGCAACCGCAATGCTGAATACATCTATTAACCTGGTTATAAATATTTAAAGCTCAAGGCCCTTGCTTATACCGGGCCCTTGTCTTTTTAAACGCGTCCGGATATACTATTCATTCAGCATAAATCGCCATACAAATAACATAACCGCCGTTTATTTAAAATACATTGGCCAATTGATACCAATGAGTGACCTTTGTATTATAAATAATATTCTATGAAGATTGTTAAAGTAACATTGGCTGCTATACTTGCTGTAACAGCCTTAAATTTTACAAGTTGTAAAAGAGATATTCCCTCGGGGGATAAAAACGAGAACCCCGGTGGTGAGGTTATTGTTGATGCCAAGGACATTGTTACTCCTGCACAGTTTAACTTTGAAACTGAAAAGGAGCTTTCCATCCGTGTTAAGGTGGCTACAACCAGTTTCCCGGGCGAAAAGTTTGTTATAAAAATTCACGGTTCTGTTCCCTCAAAAGGTGACGTAATCAGCACAGGTATTACCTCTGCATCCAGCAACGAGTATTCAACTAAGGTGCGTATACCAGCGTGGCAGGAAAGTATATTTATTGAAAAAATAAACGCTGACGGCAGCAGTGAGTTTCAGCAGGTAAAAGCCGGCCAGTTTATTGCAGCAACCTTTACCGGTAAGCCCGATGACGGCACATATACTTTTCCCAAAACCTTCGGGTCGGGTATGACCTGTAACTGCAATTCATCAAACACCATTAATAACCATACGGGCAGTGTGGATGTTAAAAACAACCAAACCAAGTGTTTTACCGGAACTATTAACGGTAGCATAACCGTTAAAAACGGCGGTACTATAAAAGTATGCGCCAGCGGTACTATTACAGGCCTTACCATTGAAGGGACAGGAAAGGTTTATATTCTTGAAAACACTACCCTTTCTTTAAGCAACCTGAATTGCAACAGCAGCAGCAACACATTCAAAAGCTGGAGCGACAGCGTAACCACTTCAGGCTCTATCTCTGTACAGGGCGACTGGAGAAACTACGGTAAAATGTATGTGAACGGGGATTTTAATATTAACAGCAACGGTGATGCTGAGAACGAAGGCACCCTGAATGTTTCGGGCAACCTGAACAACAACGAAGACTTTGAAAACTATAACAAGGTTACTGTAAGCGGAAACCTTAATAATAACTCAAACAGCGACCTTAGCAACTATTGCTACCTGCGCGTAAATGGCGATTTCACCAACAACGGTGATGTGATTAATAAGAGTTTTATTAAAGTAGGCAACACCTATACCCAAAACAGCAATACCAGCACTAATATGTACAGCTTATCAGCGCTGTACGCAAAAAACCTGATGGTAAACGGTGATTTTAATGGTAATGGTCTTTTCAGGGCTAAATTAAAAGCAACCAATACTACTACCATCAATTCAAACGGTGACATTAACGGTAATCTTGACCTTTGCGACAGCAATGGTATAGAAACCAACAACGGCGACATTAACTGGCCCGCAGCTTCCAGCTGTGCAGGATACATTGCTTCAAGCAGCTGTTTTCCTGATGGTTTCGGCCAGCCTGCCATCCAGGACGCTGACGGTGATAACGTAGCCGATGCCCAGGATGAATACCCCAACGATGCCGATCGTGCCTTTAACAGTTATTATCCTTCGGCAAATACTACTGCCACCCTTGCATTTGAAGATTTGTGGCCTACATCCGGCGACTACGACTATAACGACCTTGTACTGGCCTTTAACGTACATAAAGTGTTAAACGCCGAAAACAAAGTGGTGGACTATAAAGTAAAAATGAAGGTGAAAGCCATTGGAGCTTCTTTCGATAACGGGTTTGGTTTCCGTTTGGATGAAGTAATGCCTAACGAGGTTGCCAGCGTAGCCGGGCAGGTTATTACCAAAAGCATTATTAACCGCAGTGGTAATAATACTGAAGCCAACCAGGA
Source organism: Bacteroidia bacterium (assembly GCA_035628715.1). Classification (GTDB taxonomy): domain Bacteria; phylum Bacteroidota; class Bacteroidia; order UBA8524; family UBA8524; genus SB11. The sequence continues at coordinate 177 of DASPJH010000666.1, read as the reverse complement.
CCGTGCTGTAATTATCTGTTACGATTCTCCTGAGCCTACCATGCAGCGTGCCGCCGGGTCTATGTTTAATACTATTAAGGCCAACGGTACAGGAACTTCTGATACGGTACGGGTAGATGTAACCTTTGCCTCTCCGGTTGACGACAGCAAGCTGGATATAAGCAAGTTCAATCCCTT
>DASPJH010000665.1:0-5219 GCA_035628715.1 Bacteroidia bacterium | reverse complement strand
AGCGGGAGATAATAGACTCACGGGTCAACTCCGCCCGTGTGCTAAGTGAAGCGCTTAGCCGCTGCGACAACCCGCCAGCGGTTTGGCTGAATGCCGGAAGCGCAACTATTTACCGCCATTCAGAAGACAACCCGATGGACGAAGCGGGGGAACCGGGGGAGGGCTTTTCTGTTGAGGTTTGCCAGCGATGGGAGGAAGAATTCTACAGGAAAGATCTGCCTGGCATTCGAAAGGTGGCCTTGCGAACTTCCATGGTAATGGGTACTGAAGGAGGTATATGGCCGGTATTAAAACGGTTAACAAAATTGGGTTTGGGCGGCACTATGGGACCCGGAACGCAATACATCAGCTGGATACACGCACTGGATTTTTGCCGCGCGGTAGAGTGGCTGATTACCCAGCCCATTGAAGGGCCGGTGAACATTTGCGCGCCCAACCCGGTAACCAACGCGGAGTTTATGCGCTGCCTGCGCAAAACGGTGGGCATTCCGTTTGGTTTACCGCAGCCCCGCTGGTTGCTGGAAATTGGAGCGTTTTTAATACGAACTGAAACCGAGCTGGTATTAAAAAGCCGCCGGGTTATTCCTGTCCGCCTGCTGGAAAGCGATTTTATTTTTGGTTATAAGGATGTGGAGGGTGCGATGAAGAGTTTGGCGAGGCCAAAGCCAGCGTTATTGATTTAAGGCTTCACGAAGGTGTAATATGCCTTTATTTTTTATTTCGATCAGGTGTATTACAAGCCTTTCTAATTTGTGCAGCTTCCAGTTTATTTCAGAGTGAAGTGATTTTTCAGTATCCGCAAGCCCAAACTCTTTTATCATATCAATTTTAGAGCTGTGTGCACATTTAATAATCCATCCTTCTAAAGCAGGACAAAGCACAACTAGTTTATTACCGGCATGGTCAGAATATATTTTAACCCCTGATATATTAGAGATTTCCTTTAAATTTTTAAGGTAGGTGGGTTGTGCTTTTCCTGGGTCTTCATCAATTATGCCGACTAAATTGCTGTTGTTTTTCAAATAGTTGCATACCCTGCCTTTATCATTGTGATGGGTAATGTGCTTTTTGGGAATATTCAACAGGGTTTTCACCAGTTTCTCATCAGGCAGGCATTCCAGGTGGTATTTAGCCATTAGTCAATAAAGCTGTCAAGGTTATAAAAAATATCGGGCCCTAAATCCAGTGCCTCACTAAACTGCTCAGGCCTCAGCGGATACACTTTGGTTTCGTAGTTTTCCATCCGGGCGATGCAGATATTCAAATCCTCTACCTTAGTTTTTTCAACCAGGCTCATTAACAAATAGGGATTGTGGGTTGTAAAAAAGTACTGGTTGGTTTCGTCCAGCGCAATGGTTTCAGCAAAATACTTAGTGTAAAACGGAAATGTATTGGCCTCCAGCTCATCAAATAATAGTATACTGTCTTTATTACTTTTAATAGCAAGGTTTAAAAAGAATATTCTTCTTAAGGTTTCGGATGCAGCATCAAAAGCATAGCTTATATAAAGGTCTTCGTCCGTATCTTTTGAAATATGAATTTCATTTTCGCGCGGTTTAAGGTTCAGTTTAAAACCTTTATCCCGAAAAATTTGCAGTACGCTGTTTCTTAGTTCTTTATTTGTTAAAAGTAGTTCAGGTATATTGTCACCATAAGGCGGATGTAAATAACCTCTTATATCATCATTGAATTCAATATTTTTAAATTTATAATATCTAAATTTAGATTTTATTTCTGCCCGATAGTTTGATGCATCCATTTGGAAGTTATTCCAATATTCTTCAATATTTTTTTTATCATTAGCTCTATCATCTGAATTATGGATTTCAGATATTTCTAATCTAAAGGCATTGTTACTTTTTGTATAACTGATGGAGTAGTTAAACTGGCCGCTACTTAGGATAATTGGTTCATTCGTCTGAAAATCAAAGAATAACTCACTTGCATTTTTTACTCGGGTTAATTCGGAAAAGTTTTCTGTAAAGCCTGGCGACAAAATCCCCAAAGCCTCCACTATATTCGACTTCCCGGCATTCGGTTCTCCTATAAATACATTTACACGCTTGCAGTTCATTTGCAGGTGTTTAATGGATTTATAGTTCTTTATCTCAAGCGTTTGTATCATTCCCGATGCCAAAGATACTATTTTTGCCATTATTCCTTCTCCGCCAGTATACCCTCAATTATCCGCTCCAAATTCTCATAACCCTGGTAACCGCGGGTAAGCAGGTAGTATTGCTCTCCCTTGCGCAGCAGCACATGCGGGTAGCCCTGGGCCTGGTAATACTGCCCCATCTGGAAATCGTTATACAATAAGCTATCGTAGGCAGTGTCGTTATAACGGATGGAAAACATGCCTGTATCCAGTCCAAAACGGTCGGCTATTTCCAGGTACATGCCCGGCTGGTTCAGGTCTTTACCATCGTCGTAAATACCGTGCTGTATGGCGTGGGCAATTTCAAGGGCGCTGTCGGGCAGCATTTCTTTCATAATTACAAATGCTTTTCCCGGCGGCGCCGAGTTAAATACATAGGTATCGGCCTTGCCTAAAATATTGGTTTTAAAACCCTCGCCAAACATGGTGCCTGAAAGCTCTTCAATCCGTTTATAAGTGTCAAACACAAAACCAAAATTCTCTTTCACGGTGCCCACTCGGTCGCCCAGCACCAGTCCGCCGGTGTACACGCTGTAGGTAAGCGTATCTCCAAAACGTTCTTTCAGTTTCAGGGAAACAGGACTAAAACCGTAACACCAGCCACACAAGGGGTCAAATACATATATCAGTTCGGGTTTTTCCATGGGTCTGTCAGGGGCTTTAAACGAGGATACCAGCACCAAAAAGGCAGTGATAATAACAAACAGCGATTTTGAGAGTAAGTTTATCCTCATAATTTCAGCTGCAAAGATACTGTGCAGTGCAGGCTAAATCTTATATTGCAGGTAATATACATGGTTTCTCAAAAGATAGTGATACTGGAAACGCCCCGTTTGTACCTGCGGGAAATGTTGGTGGATGACGCTGAGGATTTCTTTTTGCTCAACAGCGACCCGGAAGTGATGCGCTATACCGGCGACGTGCCTTTTAAAAGCATAGAAGAAACAAGGCAGTTTGTGCTGGGTTATAAACAGTATGAGTTGCGGGGTTACGGCCGCTGGACCATGCGCGACAAACAAACTGAAGAGTTTATTGGCTGGTGCGGCATCCGCTATTTTGATAATATTGGTGAAACCGATTTAGGCTACCGACTGCTGAAAAAGCACTGGAATAAAGGCTATGCTACCGAGGCCGGACAAGCCAGTATAAATTACGGATTTAATAAAATTGGGTTAAAACGGATTATCGGCCGGGCTAATAAAGAGAACTATGCATCCATCAGGGTTTTTGAAAAACTGGGCCTCACCTTTGAAAAATACTATACGGAGGACGGTGAGGAGAATGTTTTATATGCCATTGAAAATGGAAGCAACAGCTGATATAATTATACAGGGAAACCGGCTGGAATTAAAAGAATACCAGCTGCCGCTTGCCGGTATGTTTTATAATTTGGTGGCTAAAAATAAGAACCGGCTGGAACAAAGTTTCCCTGTTACGGTGGAATCGTGCGAAACAGCTGAAAGCACAAAAGATTTACTCGTAAGGTTCAGCCATGAGCGCAGGGGCGGGATAATGCTTACCTACGGCATTTATTTAAAAGATAAACCTGAATTAATAGGCCATATTTTTGCCAAAAGCATTGAGTGGAAAATACCCAAATGCGAATTGGGATACTGGATTGGCAGCGGTTACGAAGGCCAGGGATATACCACAGAAGCCTTAACCCTGCTGGCCGCCCACTGTTTTGAAAAATTAAAAATGAAAAAACTGTTTATCCGTATAATTCCGGGTAACGAAGCCAGCCGGAGGGTTGCTGAAAAGGCAGGATTTGTAAAGGAAGGTGTATTACGCAATGAATTCCGTACCTATAATAACCAGCTGGTGGATGTGGAGTATTATGGGAAAACTATTTAGAGTTTGATGCTGGATGTGAGGTTGATAAACCAACCCGTTGTTCGAAATTATTTCTGCAATGGCGGGGATTGAAACCCCCGCCTGTGAAGATTACAGTGAAAATTCAGGTTTTAAACCTGAATTTTCACTGTAATCTTCACAGGGGCTGGATTTTAATCCAGTTAATATACAACAGCCACCTGAAGCAATTTTGAACAACGGGTAAACCAATATTTGATAAGGCAAAGCAACTTTAAACATCAAACTTCAAACTTAAATTATAGTTTTGCTCATGCTCCCCAATTTTCCTATAACTCCCGGCAAATACGTTTCGGATTTATTTCTTGAAAAAGGAATAACCACCTTTCACCGGGCCATTGAGTTTATTCACGCGTTGCCATTTCGCCGTAACTCAGATAAAAACGATACTGGCATTACGATTAAAGAAAACTGCGGCACCTGTGGCGCCAAGCATGCAACACTGGCCCAACTGGCTATTGAAAATAACCATGCGGAAATTCAGCTTACGTTGGGTATTTACCGTATGAACGGTAAGAACACGCCGCTTACCGGGCCGGTATTGGCTAAATACGATCTGGAATATATACCCGAAGCACATAATTATTTAACTTATAACCATACGGTATACGATTACACTTTTCCCGGAAGCACCAAAACGGAATTTGTAAACTCCCTGATGTTTTCAGCGCCCATGCCACCAGGGGATATAGGTGATAAGAAGGTAGAATTTCATAAGGAATTTATTGCTGCCTGGATAAAGAGTGAAAACATACAGTATTCACCCGGCGAGTTATGGGCAATACGCGAAGAGTGTATTGCTGCGCTGAGCAGGTGAATACAACGGGTGACAATGTACGAACAACGGGTGTGAAACCCGTTGTTATGAAATTACTGCCCGACGATGGGTTTTAAACCCATCGTCGGGCAGTAATTTCACAGAACAGGATTTTATATCCTGTTTAAAAATGTCGTTATAAATCAATTTCGTACCGCATATATTTGAATTATGACCAACCGCCAGAATATATCATCCGGTGCACCGTGGGAAGACATTGTAGGCTATTCAAGAGCCGTTAAAATCGGGAATCTTATTGAGGTGTCCGGCACAGCGCCGGTAGGAGAGAGCGGCGAAATTGTAGGGGAGGGGGACATGTACCATCAAACACGTTTTGTATTGGAAAAAATTGAAAAAGCATTGACAACGGCAGGG
>DASPJH010000664.1:0-3023 GCA_035628715.1 Bacteroidia bacterium | reverse complement strand
ACGTTGGGCGGACGACTGGCAATAAACCAAACTGCTTCGGCAACGTCCTCAGCCACAAGGTTTTCAAAACCCAGGTAAACTTTTTTGGCGCGCTCCACATCGCCTTCAAAACGCACGATAGAGAACTCAGTTTCAACCGCTCCTGGGCAAACCATAGATACCTTTATAGGGTACTTGGCCAAATCCAGCCGCATACTGCGTGTAAGGGCGTCCACCGCATGTTTGGTAGCGCAGTATACATTACCCATGTTGTAGATTTCCTTTCCCGCAATGGAACTGATATTGATAATATGCCCGGTATTTTCACGTATCATCAGCGGCAGCACGGCACGGCTTACATACAGCAGACCTTTGATGTTCGTGTCGATCATACTGTCCCAATGGTCGGGGTTGCCTTCTTCAACAGATGATAGCCCCATGGCCAACCCGGCATTGTTCACCAGCAAATCAATTTTCTGCCACTCCGCAGGCAGGGAATTTATAGCATTCTCGACGGCAGCACGGTTGCGTACATCAAAGCAAAGGGTCAGTACCTCAGCTTTGTACTTGTCTTTCAGATCGGCAGCCAGTTTTTCCAGCCGGTCGGCACGGCGGCCAGTGGCTATAATACGGTAACCGTTTTGAGCCAGGAGATGCACGCAGGCCTCACCAATTCCGGCAGTAGCGCCTGTTATAAGAGTAGTTTTCATAAAAATCAGGGTATCAGGTTCAAAAATTAATACTCATTTATTTGCCCCGCGAAAATAAAGTTTGAATTTTGTTGGCGTAAATTAATTCTACCGCCAGATGAACTACGCAATTACCAAGCACGACAAATATTCATTACTGAAACTTACCCCGGGCGCCTTTGAGGGCAGTAATTTGGAAACCCTGAAAAACGATTGCTCAAAATTACTGGAGGGCAAGCCCTACCTGGTGTTTAACTGTGCTGAACTACCTGATTTAGGTCCGGCCATGGAATCATTTTTTACTTCAATAGCTGAAAAGGCTGCTACTGCCGGCGGAAGCGTTATTCTTACCGACTTGCAGGATGATATGATGGAAAAAATGGAGGATAAAGGTGTTAACTGTGTTCCCACGGACGATGAGGCGGCTGACTTTATTTTTATGGAGCAGATAGAGAGCGAGTTTTTTGGCGAGGAGGAGTAATTGTATAGCTTACCCCCGGACTAAAGTCCAGGGTTACTGAATAAGGTCGCAGCTCTTTTTGCTTGACTATTTAATAACCCCGGTTTAACCGGGGATATATAGACCAACAGTTATCTAAAACTTCCTCCCAAATACTTAAAACCCTTAAGTTTAGAACGTTTACAAATAACGTCAGGACGTTGATTTTGACAGTTCGATTACCTTATTTTGGCTGTATGAAATATCCCTCAATTGCATGGCTGATGTGAAGTAACCTTCACTTTTCCTGTCAATTGAACAAAGCTAACCCCTATGAACAAAACATTAACCCTTGTAAAAAACGAAGGTGACTTGCCCGAAGCCCTTCAGCAGGCCGTCGACATTGAAATGAGCACCATTCCCATCTACCTCTACACGTATTATTCACTTATCCGGGTACCCAACCAAACCCAGATACAAAGTGATTACGCCAACCGGTATATCAATGAGGGCATGGATATTAACGAAGCCGCTCAAAAATCGCTGAACAGGTCGGTGGATTTTATGGTGTTTGCCAACAAAGCAGGCGCTACCATTATGAGTGTGGCTGTAGAAGAGATGCTGCACATGGCGCTGGCCAGCAACTTATACCGTGCGCTGGTGGGCATGCCTAAACTGGTAGGCCGTTCGCCCGAAGGTTTCCCGGTAAACCTGCCCGGACGTGTACCACCGCTGAGCATCCCGTTGGCCTCGTTCTCCTCAGTGCAGATGCAGCACTTTATTGATATTGAAAGCCCCAGCAAACCCTTGCTCAAGGCTATCCCAATGGACTGGACCTCGATAGGTGATTTTTACAATGCCATACTGAAGTACATTGACGAAGAGGTGAAGGACGAGGATTTTAAAAAGGATGCGCCGCAGCTAGGGCCGGGCAATGCTTACTATGCCCACAATAACGTAAACACTATGTATTATAATCGCTATCATAAGCCTGTGTTTACCAACGGCAACCCGGAGTGGAACCAGAAAGTAGCCAATGATGAGCCGGAAAAAGAAGACGGCCCGGGAGACCTTGTATACATCGTTGATAAAAAGACCGCCCGTAAAGCTATTAAAATTATTGTTGACCAGGGTGAAGGTATTGACGCCACCCACACGATGGACGACGCCTCAAAAAATGAGGAATCGCACTACCGCAAATTTTTAGACCTGAAGGCGGAGCTGGATGCACAGTTTACAGCTGAAGACCTGAAATATTTCGTAAAGCAGTTCCCTGATAATCCTACTACTGCCAACTATCCTGCAGATGTTCAGGCTGTTTCTAACATGGTAAACGCGGTGTATACCTATATGTATATGCTGATGGATGCCTGCTACCGCAACCCGCTGATACAGCAGAAAGAGATATTTAACTTTGGTATGCACAAGGGGATGATATTCGTGCTGAGTACGTTATGCGACTTCATCACAAGCATCAAGCTGCCCAACGGCCTGTACGCTGCTCCTACGTTTGAAAATTATGAGTTTGCTTCTACCAGCACTGCCAAGTCGCAGCTGCTGGCATTGTATAACCAAATTCCAGCAAGCCTCAACCCGCCGTCAAGCATACCCGGTCGTTTGTCTAATATGCCCGATGTTAGCAGTATTCCCGGCCAGGCCGTTAGTCTTTAATTATTTAACCTGTAAAACCAAGAAGATGAATACGTTAAGATTTTATGATAACGGTTGCTCCTCCACCAACGGTTGCGGAAGCAGCAATCCCACACCAACAACTGCACCGGCAACCAGCAGTACGCCAACAGTTGTAGTTCCGATAGAACTGCACGTGTGCATGGGACTGAATGCCTGTAAGGCCCACGACCGTTTTGGCACCAACAACTGCGCCGGCATGGGTTACTGTGCCACCGTTTCGCACG
>DASPJH010000663.1:0-6644 GCA_035628715.1 Bacteroidia bacterium | reverse complement strand
TTTTCGGGCTGGTTCTCGTTCTGTTCGGCAGAAGGCAGCTTATCGCCGGCTGGGGTTTCGGTATTGCCGGTCTCCTGTTCGCGAATAGCAACAGGTTGATTATCTTTTATAACGGATTCCGTATCGCTGTTTGTGGCAGCTATATATACCGTAGTGGCTACCGCAACCGCTGTAACCGAGCCTATAATAATTTTACCCAGTCCCCAAAACCCTGTTTTGGTGGCAGCGCCGGCGCCGGCTGCTCCCGCACCCTGCGCTGTGCCCAGCTGGCTCTGAATTCCTTCCCAAACTCCCTGGGGGGCATTGGGTTCAAAATTGTTGAACGCATCCCTGAAGAAGTTGTCAAAATCCTGTATGTTATTCTCTTTAGACATTGTATGCTTTTTTCACGTCTTCCAATGATTCCTGTAATAATTTGCGGGCCCTTGACAACTGCGATTTTGAAGTATTCTCGCTGATGCCCAGCATTTCGGCTATTTCGTTATGCTGGTAACCTTCTATTATGTACAGGTTAAATACCGCGCGGTAACCCGGCGCAAGCTGCTGTATCTTATCCAGCAGGTAGTTCATGTCGTAGCGGCTGTAGTTAACTGTTTCGTGCAGCGCTTCGTGAACATCCTCCACATCCACATGCTGAACACGGTTGCTCAGCTTGCGGAGGCCTTCCAATGCATGGTTTACCATTATCCGCCGCACCCATCCTTCAAAAGAGCCCTGGCCTTTAAACGCCTGCAGGTTTTGGAATACTTTTATAAATCCTTCCTGCAGTATATCACGGGCCGCCTCTTTATCCTGGGCATAGCGCAGGCACACGCCATACATTTTCTTTGCGTACTGGTTGTAAAGAACTTGCTGGTACTTAGGGTCGCCTTTTAAACAACCGCTTACTATTTCCTCTTCCCTTGCTGTCATTCGGAGTTTTAAAGGCTTTTGAAATTATAGATGAAAGGCGCCAAAAAAAGGTTGCAATGATGTGAGTACATTAAGTACTAAACGCTTTTTACCCCATACTTTTGTATAAAGCGAGGCTGAAAAAACTCAGCGTAGTAGCTTACGCTCTCAATTGCCTGAACGGCTGCATCCACTTCCAGCTCCAGGGCAATCATACGGTATTTTACAGCCACCACGTTTTCCTGCCTGTTTACCACAAATGTGGCATAAAACAGGTGGCGGTTTATTTCCAATATTTCCTGGTAAAATTCTTCCAGGTCAAAAACGGGCAGCGTAGCAATAGGTGCAATTACCTGTAGCACGGGTATATCCTCTTCTTTAAAATAATAATTCCACTGGGGCTCTTTACCACTGTCCCACAAATCAATAAATACTTCAATTTCATCCCTGAATATTGACCACTGACCTTCTTCGGCATTCCGGGCGTTCATCGGGTCAACACCAATCACCTGTAAGGCTTGCTCTATTATCTCATGCTGCTTTTTCATCGAAAAGATACTGTTTAGAAAGATTCTGAATAAAAACTTGTTTTAATTTGAAAAACAAAGGGCAAAAGTACTTGTACTGCCTTTTATAAAATAATTAAAATCTAATCTATGATGAAAAAACTATTCATTACTGCTTTTGCAGCACTTTCAACCATGGCTGCATCGGCCCAGAGCGACCTTTACACATTTGGCCAAAGCACCGGCACCTATGCCAGCCTTAACGGCGCCACCCTGGTAAGCCCATCGGCTTATCCCGGTAACGGAGAATCTTTCACCATTACATTGCCATTTAACTTCAGACTGAACGGCAGCACGGCAAATGCTGTTAATGTTTCAACTGACGGACTGCTTACCCTTGCCACTGCAGGCACCGGCAAAAAAGAAATCATATCAGCAGGAAGGCTTGACCTGGAGGATTACTACGACGGCACTACCGATATATATACCCTGACTGACGGGGTTATAGGCAGCCGTATTTTTAAAATAGAGTTCAGGCAGTTTCATCCTTCATGGTCTACAGATTCTACCGACCATATTAACTGGCAGGTATGGCTGTACGAAGGCTCAAACGATGTGGCTATCCACTACGGCGATGTTACTGATTTTGATTTGGATAATTACTCTACCGGTGACGGCCCGATGGTGGGAATACTTCACTCGGATACTACTATTATTAATATGGACTCCAGCTTTTTTCTTACCGGTAGCCCCAGCACTGCAAGCATGGTGTACGACAAGCCAACAGCGGGAATTCCTCCATCGCTAAACGGGCACGTATTAGTAAACACCACGTTTACCTTTACCCGCAAGCCCGACCCGTCAACCTCAGCTCCTGAGTTTGCAGGCTCAGCTGGCTTTGATGTAAAGGTGTATCCCAACCCTGCCACCGGCGGTAAAATAAATGTATCGGTAAACGGCGCCAATACTGCTGTACTTACCCTTAGCGATTTACAGGGCCGCACCCTGCAAACCCAAACCCTTGAAGCTGGTGAAACACAGGCCACCTTTACCACTGCTGAACTTGCAGCCGGTATTTACCTGGTAACCGCCCAAAGCAATAGCGAAGTGGTTACGCAAAAAGTACACGTAAAATAATATTTGCTCTGACCTATTTATGAAGGCACCCTTCGGGGTGCTTTTTTTGTTTACTCCCTGTTATTTACACACTGAGTTTAAATCCTTTTCATCGAAAAAATCATTTTCTTACCCCGCCAGCAAATGGTTTTAATATCTTTGAATTATGACTATCAAAAAAATATCATTAGCACTATTCTCAACCTGCCTGATATTTTTAAATAACTGCAAGCGCAGGGAACCCGTACCGCCTGATCCTTGTGAAGGAAAAAATTTGCCTTCGGCTAATTTTATATTAGCCGAGAAACTGGAAAGTGAAGAACGATATTTTGAAACGGATAAGATTAATTATGTTCGCGAACTGCAGTTGCGCGGGCCAAATGGATACGATGAGTACTTATGGCAAGTGGGCACAACCCCTAATTGGAGCACGAAACAAAATGCCGTTGTAAAATTTGATAAGGCAGAGGGCATGTTGAAAGTAAGGCTTATTGCTAAAAGAAGACCCATGGCTGAGTGTTTTGCAGGTGACGATGGAATAGACACAATTGATAAATGGATTGATGTAATTGAAAACACCAATGGTAATATTTGGAACTCCCCTTTGATAGGCTATTGGGAAGGAGCAAGCACAAAAACTAAAGATAGCATTTACACTATTTGGTTCGCCAGCAAAGACTCATTAACAGGTGGTGGCCCCTGGAGACATTATTTATATAATTTAATTAACTGTACTTCTGACAGGAGAACATTTGCTGGCTATATTGTTTGGGAAGGCCAAGCCGCGTATACTGACTGTGTCTTTAATTATGTAGCTTATGCATTTCCAAATAATAAGGATAGCATTGTGGTGGAATATACAGTTGAAGGCCCGTTTCCTGACTTCAAAAAGAACTCTTATATTTTTATAGGAAAAAGAAAATAACCAACTAAACTAATTTATTTACTATGAACAGAAAGTTATCACTTTATGTAATGATACTGATTTGCATTTGCTTTTCAACCCTGTCAATAGTCAAACGTATTGTAGTGGGTATACATTAAATACAGACTGGAGAAATTACGTGCCGCCCGACCCGTTTAGTGTTCCACCGTTTCCTCATCAATCGGTTAACAACTTTGATTGGTCAACTAACTTTTTTACTATATACAAACAAGTGGGCAGTACTATTACCACCCAAACAATACAATCTCCTTTTTGGGAAAATACTTCCGGTCTTGCAACCGAACCAAACCTGGATCATTTCAGGAATGTTTTTTTTAACAACGGTTTTTATACAGATCCTGCCCAAGCCATTGGAAGCGTTGATATTTGGCCAGAGGATGGCTGGGAATTGCTATATAAGGATTTTGGAACAGCCACGGCTGGTTATACAAGCAATCCCAGTTTTGGCTTATACAACCGCTATACCGGCATATTAAGAATTTTTTATTATGTTGAAAACTTAGGTAACACAGCTTCAAGTACAGCGAGGATATCTCTTGAACCGAATTTCAGTCTTAATAACAATGCTTTATTGTCATTTACTGAAACGGAAATCAATGCTTTAGATGCGTTTGAACGGCATTTAACACGAGCATTAAATTATGCCCAGGCATTAAACAGCTTTTGGATATTTGCCGAATTCCCCATTGCATTTGACCCATGTTTATGTAGATACCCAAGCAGTAGTATGATAGATTTCACCTTTGAAATTATTAAACAAGGGACAATTGTTTTAGAAGGTAAAGCGACTGGGTTCTCCACCCCAATGCTTTATAATAATGGGGTGTATACACCAGTAAAATCAAATATAATTTCAAATCATGGGAGAATGAAAACTGCAAGCGATTATTTAGCGGAAGTTAATGGGTATTATACAAGTTTAAATAAATTTAAAGACAATGTAAATACTATGATTGGCTACCAAAATAATGCTGGAGCTGATAAAGCCAAGCAACAAGCAGATATAGATAAGTTTGGCGACTGGGTTACGATAGCAAAAAATACTCCTAAAATAGGTGCTGTCATTGGTATTATTGATTTTTTAGTAACAGGAGGAAAAGCTAAAAATTCCTCCACTCGTGAGCCAACACCTTATTCCTATAAAACGGAATTAGAAATTAAATTAACAGGCTCTATAACGGAAGATATAAATTTGAGCGCTTTATCCCTTAGAACTCCAGGAGCCAATAACATTTCTTCACCTAACCCCATATATAATAACCCACTAGGCATATTTAACCTGCTGGAAAGTCCGCCTGTCGAGTATGCAGTATACCATAATAATCCCGCAAGTGGGATAGTTGAAATTAAAGAAGATCCTAATGCAGGACTTTCCTATGGAATCGTTCCATTCAGTTCTCCAACTATTCATTATAAGGATCCGCTTTTCGATCAATTTAAAATCAGAGAGTATAAACTTCAGAAAAGTTCTCTTTATAGCCGTTTAGTTAATTTTATTATTAATCCAATATCTGGCTTAAGCCCTAAAAAAATTAAGGCGGCACTTGTATTTAAATTTACTAATATGCCAGACGAGATAGACACAGGCAATTATTATAAGCATATTGTAGGCCCTGTTGAGTTTGGCGTAACAAATACCGAAAGGGAGGCATTAGGATTTGTGCATCGGATGCGAATGTGTGGATATGAAATAGAAAGTTGGCCTGAAGGTTCAGCTAAACTTAAAGATATAACTTTCAGGACTAATTATGCTGACTTAGCTTGTTTAGAAGATGAAGCAAATTTTTTTACATGGGATTTTGTAGGTATGCCTTATCCCGATGAACCAAATGTTTGGCTTAAATTAGACATTCAATTAGAACGTACAGACGATTATGCGGTAAATAACCCATCGCAAACTCAAGATGTACTGATGGTTCTAAAGTATAATGCTAATGTAACGGAAAACAATGCCACCAACCTGAATTTTACAGCTAATTTATTTGTAGATAGCTTAAACAACAGGTATGGATATGAAATATTACCCAACGGAAACTTTCAACCTAATTCCAGTTCATGGGCAGCATATCATTTTGATCCTGCCAATATGTGGAACGGAACATATTGGGGTATACTAAAAGAACATATCATGTCGCCCTCACCATGGCAACCGGACCCCATAAACAAAAGATACGGTACTTTAATTGTTGATAACAGCAATGCAGCATTTTTTAATCCGCCACATTTTCCAAGAACAATTAATGTATATAATTTATATATAAACTCATCCACAATAGCAGCACCGGGCTTTATAACCCACCACACTATAAATGTGGGTAACAATGTATACGCTGCTTCAAATTGGCATATGGTTAACACAAATGTTAACTGGCAGCAAAATACTATTTTTGCTTATATAGCAGGAGGCATTTCTCCCATCGCTTATTTTGGCTCTGAATATTTACCTGTAACTTATACAAGCATTGACGACCTTTTTGGCATAATTGCAGTAATTGACCCAAACTCAGAAGTTTACTTAAACCCATTTGAAATGATCCCTTTTATTGGGGGCTTTACTGGTACTGTTTTTAATGACGGAACAATTATCCTGTTGGACGGTGGCGGTATAGGAAATATTAATATCTACGGTTATAAAAATTGCTATAATCCCCCACAGGATTTTCAAGCCACACAGGCGAATGTAAATTCTTTCTGTGCTGGTAGCACCTACCAAAGCCTTGCCCAGGCCAAAGCAGATTTTATGGACACTGCTGCTAATAGCCAATTGGAATTAATCAAGGAGAACATTACCATTTTCCCCAACCCTAACAATGGTACGTTTGCAGTCAAATTTGGCGTAAGCGGTGAGAAAAACGTAACTATGGCCATAAGGGGATATGTCGGGTAAAGAGGTTGCTTCTATAATTGACAATAAAACGTATTCATCAGGAAACTATAAAACCCACATAATACTGGACAATATTGAAAGCGGAGTATATATATGTACAATAATAATTGGTGAAAGTGTATTTAACGAAAAAGTAGTTGTAATTAAATAACATCCATTAATTAAACCAATAAAAAAGGCGTCTTCCGGCGCCTTTTTTATTAAACGATAAATATTCAATGGTAAATCAGCCTGCGCTGAAGCTACGGCTGATGAGATTACCTTAAATCATCAAAATCGTATGGTGAGTTGGCTTTAC
>DASPJH010000662.1:0-4776 GCA_035628715.1 Bacteroidia bacterium | reverse complement strand
CCTCCAGTGTTAAGGCGTTGGCGGGGTCCTTCAGCAACGATAGGTCGGGCATTGCAGCGTCCCGCACAGCAAAACTGGCGGTTATGCCCGTGGCCAGCTGCCAGTACTTGTTATTGTTGGCTTGTTTGCAAACGGCTTCCTCCTGCTTTTTAAGCAACTCTGCAAACACGGTATAGTTGTGCGGGTTTAGCTGCTGCTCTAATCTGCGCTGCCATGTGTACACTTCTACCAACGGCGAGTTTAATTCGTGGTGTAAAGCCACCTCTTCTGCCCTTTTTAACTCACTTTTACAAAGGGTATACAGTTCTTTATTAAATAATATTTCAGCATTTCGCAGGCACTCTTTTACTTCAGCATCCGGCGATATGCCATTGTGGTAATCGCGAAGGCTTTTCAGAATCAGCTTCCGCAGGTAGTTTTTGGTTACATGGAGCTGGCTTATAAACTTCCGGCCTTTAAATTTTTGCTTTAGGGCCTGCTCGTCATACTCATCCTGGTTATCTACCGCTTCAAACAACTGGAGATAGTTGGCTTTTTCACTGCTGCACATCAACCTGAAATAACGCTTTTCACTGCTGCCAAGCGATTTTACCAAAACAAAAAGTGAGTCGGTTTTTGCCATCAGGATTTTACGATATTACAAATATAAAAACCTTTAATACTCAACAGTAAATAATAAATGGCAAATCAGAAATTTACGTTTTGCACAATTATATGCTTTTTTACCTTTACGCTGAAAATACCTTTGTGCAAACAATTAACACTAACTAATATGTCAAACGCAATTAACTGGTTCGAGCTGCCCGCCAACAACTTTGAAAGGGCAGTAGAGTTTTACAGCAACGTTTTTAATGCTGAATTTTCCGTAGGCGACATGATGGGCACCAAACTGGCTTTCTTTCCCTACCAGCAGCCCGGCGTAGGCGGCTGCATTACCCATGGCAACGGCAACAAGCCCAACCCCGAAGGTGCAGTTGTGTACCTGAATGGCGGAGACGACCTGAATGTGCCGCTGGGCAGGGTGGAAGCCGCCGGCGGTAAGGTGGTTGTGCCCAAAACCAGCATTGGTGAAAACGGGTTTATGGCCTTTATTATGGATACGGAAGGCAACCGGGTTGCATTTCACTCGATGAAATAAAAACTTGTAAATCAATGCAAAACCGACGAAGCTGCTATAACAGGCAGCTTTTTTTATTGTGGAGCCAACCCTTGGGGTAGGTTGCTGCGTATTTATAAAAAACAACTTTTAGGGCTTGATTCGAATTGTAATCTAATTATGAAATTGCATTATTCATGATCAATCAGGATGGGGCGGAAGTGGTAGAAGGCTTTCGCCCCTTTTTATTTATTTAAAAAGAAGAAATAAGCGATTGCTGCATTGACGTCCTGGCCCAATCACACGCTCATGTTTATGATTTCTTTGCAGAAACTATACTCATTGGGTTGGTTGCTGGCCACTATCACCAAGCGGTTTTGGGTGTGGTTTTCTATCACATGGTGGTACCAATCTATCCCTTTTGCGTCAAAGTTGGTGCAGGGCTCATCCAGCATTAAAACCGGAGTGTCTGAAAACACGGCCAGGGCAATTTTAACCCGTTGTTTCATACCGGAAGAGAAGAACTTCAGCTGCTTATCCGCCGAGGCTTGCAAGCCTGTAATTTCTATTATTTCTTTGGGATGATTGATAAACGCCAGTTTCTTCATCCGGAAATGAAAGTCAATGGTTTCCCTGAGCGTGAATTCCTCAATAAATTCCAGGAAAGGCGAAGCAAGTGATACATGGCGGTATTTATGGTCTTCCTGTACCGGTTTGGAGGTATCTGAAAAAATGATTTCCCCTTTTGAAATAGCCATATACCCTGCAATACATTGCAGCAGGGTGGATTTACCGGAGCCATTAGCGCCCAGTATTGCATAAGAAGTTCCCGAGGTGAACGTATGATTTAAATCCTTAAAAATCCAGTTACGGTTGAACCGTTTTCCGCAGTTTTCAAGGGTAATGGTAAACAAGGCATTAACGGTTATAGTTATATCCCTTCATAATACCCCGGTCAGAGTCGCGGATAAAGCTGATAATCTCGTCGCGCTCTTTAGTGGCAGGCATTTCAGCCTCTATAAAGGCCATAGCGTTAGTATTGTTATGCCCGCGCAGGTATATAATGCGGTAAATTTCCTGTATCTCGTTTATTTTCTCGGTACTAAAGCCCCTGCGGCGCAAACCGATGGAGTTAACACCCTCGTATGAAAGCGGCTCGCGGGCAGCTTTTGTGTAGGGGGGAACGTCTTTACGAACCAGTGAGCCGCCTGAAATCATGGCATGCGAGCCAATATTAACGAATTGGTGCACTGCTGACAGCCCGCCTATAATTGCGTAATCACCGATATTTATATGGCCGGCCAGCTGAACGGTGTTGGCCAGTATTACATTATTGCCAATAATACAGTCGTGGGCAATATGCACATAAGCCATAATAAGGCAGTTACTGCCTATTACCGTTTTATTGGCCGCTTCGGTGCCGCGGTTAATGGTAACACATTCCCTTACTGTGGTATTGTCGCCAATGATTGTCAGCGTGTCTTCTCCATGAAATTTTAAATCCTGCGGAATAGCGGATATTACTGCCCCGGGAAATATTTTACAGTTCTTGCCTATCCGGGCCCCTTCCATTATAGTAACATTCGGCCCTATCCAGGTACCCTCGCCAACTTCTACATTTTTGGCTATCGTTACAAAAGGCTCAATTACTACATTGTCGGCTATTTTGGCCTGGGGATTAACGTATGAAAGGGGTTGAATCATCCTTTGCGGAGTTGTTATAGTGCGCAAAGTAAACCGCTAATTCCATTTAATCAAAATCTTGTTTCGGGTTTGCTGTATCATTCGATAAAAGTTCGTTCACCTAAGCCAAAGCGGAGCGGTACTACCACAACTGCCACCATTTTCTTTTAATCCCCACAAACACGCCCACCTCATCTACCCTTACCGGGTAAGTATTCACGTACTCGCCGTGTGCTATGTCCCTCCCGGTTTGCAGGTCAAAACAGTAGCGGTGGTATATACACATTAACCTTCCATCGGGCAGGCACTTGCCATGGCTTAGCGGGTAGCCGGCATGGGGGCATTTATCCTCCACAGCAAAATACCCTTCCTTATTGCGTACCAGCACCAAAAGTTTTTCATCAGCCTCTATTGGGCGCAAACTAAAAAGCTCCTGGGGCTCGGACCCGTGCTCTTTAAAATCATACACCTTGTACCACCTGTATTCTGCCATCCCGTCAAATATAGTGGGTTTACAAAAACTGCAAAATGAGTGTAATTAATTATGAATGCCTTAACTGCTTTGTCAATAAGGCTTAGGATGTTTTTTCCGGTGGTTACTTAGCCGGGGCAACCGTATCCACCTTGTTAGTATCCAGCGGAGCAACCGGTATTGGTGCCGGTTTTATGCTGTCTCCACGGTTTTGTTCTTCCAGCTTGCGTTTTCTTTCCGCTTCAACTGCGGCTTTTTTCTTTTCGGCATCTTTCCCGTCACCTTTTTGGCTATTTGCCTTTTTATCCAGTTCCTTTTTGCGTTTTATCTCTTCCTGTATAGCCTTTTTCCTCGCTTGCTCTTCCTTTTTCTGTTCTTTGATCTCCGCCTTCTGTTTCTTCTCCTCCGCTATTTCCCTTGATTTTTCCGCCTTGGCAGAGTCCCTTTCAGCTTTCTCTTTCAGCTTTTCACGCTTGCGCTTACGTTCCTCCTTGCGTTTGGCGGCTTCGCGGTCAATTTTTTCGTAGTCAATTTCTTCTTCTACTTCCCGGTTTTCAATTCTGAACTCCTCACCAAGGTACCAGGCATCATTCAGTTCAATGGCAGTAAAAAATACAATACCCCCATGGGTTTTATAACGGCAGTCAATCTCCACTACGCTGTACTTTTTACCTTCGTATTCCTGGATCAGGTGGCGGACTTCCCCTTTTTCCATTTTAGTCAATGGAATATTAAGATTATCCGCCTCATTAATAAAAGTCTTGAACGATTTTTTAAGGGCATACTCCACCCGTTTCTGTGTGATAAGGATATCGGGCGCCTGCCGGTTCATATCCAGGGAATCATAAGCGGTTTTAAGGTCGCGGTAACCGGGAATAAACTTTTTAAGGCTATCAAATTCCGAATACCGGATGGATTCAAACACGCTGTCGGCCAAACCTTCCAGTGTCTGGGATTTTGCACAAAAGGCAGAGCTTAGAAATAGTAATATGAGGAATAGCTTTGATCGCACGAGATAACAAATATACAAAGATTAATCCACGATGAAGAGTAAACGTAAACGGGTGCTTCGAAATTATTTCAGCTAAACTTACAATTGGTAACTAAACCGGATGCGCTCTTAAACAAAACCATAACTTTACCGCTTTTATACTCATGCAGCACACCTACACCAACCGCCTTATACATGCTTCCAGTCCGTATTTACTTCAGCACGCCCACAACCCCGTTGACTGGTATGAGTGGGGGGATGCTCCCTGGAAAAAAGCCCGGGAAGAAAACAAGCTGGTATTGGTAAGCATTGGTTACAGTGCCTGCCATTGGTGCCATGTAATGGAGCGGGAAAGTTTTGAAAACCCCGACACGGCGGCAATAATGAACGAGTATTTTGTTTGCATCAAGGTAGACCGCGAGGAACGCCCGGATGTTGACAAGATTTATATGACTGCCGTCTCTGCCATGACGGGGTCCGGCGGCTGGCCGCTGAACGTTTTCCTTACGCCGGACCTTAAACCCTTTTTCGGCG
>DASPJH010000661.1:0-5097 GCA_035628715.1 Bacteroidia bacterium | reverse complement strand
GCTGCCGATATGCTGGAAGAAGAAAAACAGGACATGCTGGTGTTTTTGCGCCGTCGTACCGGTAACCCGGCCCTGAACCTGGTAATTGAAATCAGTCAGACGGAAATTTCGGCACTGCCTTATACCAGTAAGGAAAAGTTTGAAAGCATGGCGGATAAAAACCCTAAATTGAGAGTTTTAAGGAATGCGCTGGATTTGGAGATTGAGTAAGCTAAGAAGAATTAAGACCTCTTGTAAACATAATTAACTCCCCATACCAAGGCGTCATTCTACCACGGCGAAACCTATCTTTTTCTTTAATAGTTGCCACCTTAGTTTTTTCTATTCTGCATCATTAGTGTTCGAAACATCATTAGTACACAGTATTCGTCGATAACCAGGGTTTTACTAATTGCGAAAACGCAGGTATTTACCCTTACCCTCTGGTGGCAATGTTGCTAAGTTTCCTTTACGCCGCAGCTAAAGCAACGGGTTACTGATTGAGAATGCAACGACTGTTGATTATTGGTGATAATTGGTTTAGTCGCCAACCTTTCATTTGTGGTATGCAAAGTTGCTATGATTAACCACGCCCATTCAGTAACCCCGCGGCTTCAGCCCGGGGGATGGCCTGCAAAAAGGTTTCGAACACTAATGATTCTGCATCCAAAAATTATATACATTTTTCCAAACAGGCTGAAACATGCGCTTCACAAGGCATTGGTACCTTTGTAGCGTAAACTTTAAACTAAAAATTGCGCGGTTGCGAAAGGGACTTGATTCCGTAAACAGGGATATGCCGGGAAATGAACTGGAAAACTAAAAGTATAATAACAAACACAACAAGATGAATAGTCTGTTTAAAACATCAATAATTACAAGCTCAATCATTGCCGGGGTATTGTTTGCCACATGCAATGGCAGTAAAAACAAATCTTCACAAATGGAAAATCATGAGCATGCCCATACCGACAGCATTTACAGCTGCCCAATGCATTCTGAAATCATTGGTAAAAAGGGGGATAGTTGTTCCAAATGCGGAATGGAACTGGTGCCAAAGGCAATTAACAGTAGTACTGTTGAGGTGCAATTAATCACTTCGCCGCAAGCTGTTGAAGCCGGATCGCCAGCAAAGCTGGAATTTACATTTAAAAACGGTGGTCGCAATGTGCAGCTGGATGTTGCTCACGAAAAATATGTACACCTGATGGTGATAAGCGACGATTTAACATGGTTCCGCCATATACACCCTGAAGAACAGGCAGGCGGATCGTATGTTGTAACCGAAACATTTCCTGTTGCCGGAAAATATCTTTTATTTACAGACTTCAAGCCAAATGGAGCGGCGCCGATAGTAAACAGGCAGGAGATTGAAGTAAAAGGCGATCGTGGAGATACAAAGGAGGACTACTCCGATAAATTTATTTCAGAAACCGGTGGTTATAAAGTGACACTTGAAAACGGCAATGATTTCAAAACGAACAGGACGCAATCGCTGGAAATATCTATTGAAAAAGACGGGAAGAAACTATCAGAAAAAGACATACAGCAATACCTGGGGGCAACTGCACATATTGTAATGACTGGTAAAGCCGATAAGGAATATCTGCATATCCACCCGATGTCAGGCAAACAGTTTCCCGTTTATGCAGAAACACACATTGAAAAACCCGGTATTTACAGGATTTGGGTAGAGTTCCAGGTAAATGAAAAAGTGCATACAGCAGATTTTACAGTAAATGTACCTAAAGGCAATAAAACCAACAACGAAGAGCACCATCATATGCACTGACACTGGAGGCATTGCGGCCAGCTAAGCTGGTTGATGCATGCAGGGCAAAAAGGTTATATAAAAATTATTCCTGCACCTTGGGCAGGGTAATTACAAACTCAGCGCCTTCGCCCGGTGCTGTGTTTACAGCAATCTTTCCGTTGTGGCTTTCACGGATAATATTAAAAACAATGGATAAGCCCAGCCCTGTACCCTGCCCCACGTCTTTGGTAGTAAAAAAGGGCTCAAAAATTTTGGCTTTTGTTTTTTCATCCATACCCGTGCCGTTATCTTTTATGCTTATGGTAATATTATCACCGGCGTCAGCAGTGGTAATAGTTAGCACACCTTTGGGGTTATTTTGGCGGTTAGATTTAATGGCATGAATGGCATTACCGATAATATTCATAAATACCTGGTTAAGCTTACCCATAAAGCATTCTATCTCAGGTATATCTCCGTAGTTTTTAATTACGTTTATATTATCCAGCTTATTTCGCAGCAGCATAAGTGTAGAATCGAGACCCAGGTGCACATCGCTGCGCTTAAGGTCCTGCTCATCCACCCGCGAAAAATTCCGAAGTCCTTTAACAATCTCCGATGTACGCTGGGCGCCGTCGTCAATGGTTTTAATCAGCAGGTTTATTTCTTCTTTTACAAAGTCAAAATCTATTTCCTTCTTAAAGTTGGATATTTCTTTCAGCTGATCTTCCAGTTTCCCGGGCTCTTTCACCTCCTCATACATTTTAACCAGTTCCAGCACATCGGTAATATCACGGTGAAGCGGTTTAATATTAGAAGTAATAAAGTTTACGGGGTTATTGATCTCGTGGGCTATACCCGCCGTTAACTGACCCAGTGAAGACATTTTTTCAGCGTCAACCAGCTTGCTCTGGGCATTTTTAAGGTTGTTCATCGCCTTGTTCAGTTCAGAGGTACGCTCTTCTACTTTGGCTTCCAGCAAAACATTCTGCTCCCGCACAATCCGCTCATTTTCTTTTACTGCTTCCAGCACCCTGCGCTGGTTCTCCTGGTTTTCTCTGGTAAGCAGGTTGATTTTGTTGGCAAGGGCAAATGAAAGCAGTGCTACCTCCACTGCCGACCCTATAAGCAGGGCGCTGTTGGTAAACAGGTTATAAGGCAATAACCCAAAATTCATCATTACATATACCAGGATACCCAGCATTAGCGAGCCCCAGGCCAGCAAATAAAACTTGGCCGGTGCAAAACCGCGGCGGTAAACCACTATACCCAATGTAAGAATATAAATAGCCACCAGCGATTGTGTGCCCAGTATCATACCGTAGGTGGCAGCGTGGATGCCGGCAAGGCTTAGTATAATGTACAGTATATATAAACCGCTGAACACATGCAGCCCGTTGTGCATCCACCGGGGCGCAGTATCACGCGTGTGGAGGAATACCTTAAGGAATTCTATACCGGCCAGGCTCACAAGGCAGGTAAAAAGGAAGATGCTTTCTTTTGCCAGCCACGATGAGCCGGGCCACAGGTACTCAAAAGCGTAGCCCTGCAGGCTAACCTGCGTAATGCCCACAAACAGCGTATGCAATACATACCACAGGTAGCTTTTATCACGGGTACTGTACAGGATAAACAGGTTGTAAAAGAACATTACCAGTATGATACCGGCATATATACCAAAAAGCGTACGCTTGGTATCCTGGCTTTCTGATATCTGCTGCCTTGCGCCTACATATATTGGCAGCAATAGTTGCTCTCCGCTGTGTATTTTTAAATAATACGTTTTTGGGGAAGAGGATACCTGGAGGTCGAACAAGTATGACTCTTCCTTGTATTTGCGAACCTTAAAAGGATAATTCTCGCCGTAATTAATTTGCTGGTAGTTTCCCAGAGAATCGGGATAGTAAAAGATTATTTCATCCAAAACAGGCGCTGCCACATTCAGCATCATTCTGTCGTGGTGCTCCCCGCTAACCACATCAAACTTCAGCCAGAATACGGAGGACGAAGTTCCCAGGTTGGGCACATCGTTGCTAAGCTGAATGTAGTTTACCGCGTTTTTAGCCTGCTCAAACGTTAATACCCCCTCTTTATCCTCCAGCATCATTAAGTTTTTACCTATAAGCACCGGTTCGCCGGTAGCAACAACTGCCTGCGAATAAGTAAGTAAAGGGCTGATAAGAAAACTAACGAACCATAGAATGATTATTATCTTCTTGTGCATGAAAAGGTAAGGGGTTTATAGTTTTTAGTTTAAGGTCAAAGTTTATGTTCAACGGTCCCCGTTGTGTGTCTTCAGTACGTTTTTGCTGAGGGTTCTGCCGCAGGTTCTGAATCTGCTCCCTGTGATTAGGGTCGGCTGTAATCAGTTTATCAGGATCACGAATAACTATTGAGGTGGCAATAAGGTCAATTTTCGGGTAAAAGAAAGTACCCCTGTTCCCCAACCCCATTTCAATCACAAAACCTTTTTCAACGCTTATTTTAAGAGTATGTTCAGCACACAGCGCAAACAGGGAGTTTAATTGCAGTTGCCCGGCAATGGCAATACCGGCCCACATAAGATACGTGGTGCCTATTCCGTAGCCGGCCACTTCACGGGCGTTCCATAAGCCGCACAGCTCGCCCGTTCCTTTTTCAGCGTGTTTACGGATAAAGTCATACACATTATCTTCCACCTGGCCAATGGCAACCTCCATGGGCAGCGGAATGGTACCGTTGGATACATGCACCCTCACTCCCCCGTATGCTATACCGTCCATGCTTTCGGCCATGCAAACGTACACGTCAGGGTTTTCAAACCACTCGTTGTTTGCCGAAGTCACCTTGGAAACCCCATAAGCGCTCAAAACGTCCGAGTGTCCTTCAGCAAACCTTACACAGGCATCACGATCATCAACAGCCCTGAAAGCCCGTATTTTAATTTCGTTCTCCAATGGATTAAATATAATATAAAATATCCGACAAATTTCTTCTTAACGCTTTTACCTTAGGCTCATCTGCTTGTGCCAGCCGCAGCATAAATATATGCCCCTCATGGTTATACCCCGGCAAAATAAGGTCGTATTCTTCTTTTGCCTTACGTAAGTTTTCCATATCCTGTGCATTAAAACCTACACCCTTACCTTCAGTAAGTCGTTTAAAAAGAAATAAAGGAACCGACAAAGGCTGAACGGCATAACCCAGCTGTGTGGCAAGCAGCCATACCCGCTGTACCGCTCTTCCGCCGTAAATATAATCCATTATTGTTCCTGCGGGGCGTTTTATCATCACCAATGCCGAAGCATTTTCAACAGCCTTATGCGTCATTTTCTCAAAGGCAGCGCCTTTGTTCCATTCTTTAAGATATTTTATGGCCCTGTAAT
>DASPJH010000660.1:0-3103 GCA_035628715.1 Bacteroidia bacterium | reverse complement strand
ACGCTTCCTCGTAGGGTAATCCAAACCCAACGGCCATACCGGCCTGGAAAGGCAGGTTGCGCTGTTCCCAGAAGTTAATGTCGGAAATGGCAAACGGAATGCTGTCTTTATATAGTTGGGCAGGCAGCGAGTAGGCTGCATCATAACTGTCGTCATAGCTGCCGGGCAGGCGATGCGTGCGGCTGATTATTACGGCCACCTTGTACTCTTTCAGGAAAGAAGTAACTAACCCGCTCTCCTCCCCTCCTACTATCACCGGCCGGATGCCAAAGCCTGCCAGGGTTTGCACTGCGCTGATAATTCCCCTTGCCTCGTCCACATGCACAAACACCTTCTTTTTGCCGGAGAAAACATCCTTCAGCGATTCGTACTTCAGGCTGGTTTCTTTGGTCTTTTGGTGGGCATAACTTTTGGCCTGGCTGAGCCACCCGGTGATCTCCGCCACCTGTTCGTTGGCTTTTTTATCTTTCTTTTCGTCGCCGGTAAAGCCGGGCCAGTTGATATGGATAACATTATCAAGGCTGTATATGGCTTCTTCCCAGTTCCGTGCCTGCAGTTTCATTACCGACGAAGAACCGGAAATCAACCCGCCCCGCGGGCAGACCTGTGCCATCAGGATGCCGTTGGAAACCACGGTGGGGATAACCTTGCTATCGGTATTAAACGCGATGGCCGAGCGCACGTTGGCGTTGTTTCCCCCTACTTCGTTAAAATCATTAGTAGAGCGCACGGCCTCCACTTCCGACAACCCCAAAATACTGTTCAGGGCTATTAAACCGGGGTAAATGCGCTTGCCACTGACGTCCACAGGAATACTCCTGACCTTCACGCTATCAGCCGGGCCAACGTATATGATCTTACCTCCTTTTATGCCCAATGCACCGTTTTGGTATACATCGCCCGAAACGGTATAAATATCGGCGTTGATAAACCATTGCTCAGCGGTATCGGTTTGCGCGCCTGCCGCAGCGAAAACAACGGCGGCCAACGCAGTTAAAAACAACTTTCTCATTGTTCGTCCTCCTCTCCGTAAATTTCCATGTCTTCGCAGTGCTGTATTTTTTCTTTCTCCTTCTTAGGTTCCTCGGGTTTTTTGCCGCTGGCAATGGCTTTGTTCATCGCTTCCACCAACGCCTGTTTTTCTTTGGCCAGTTGCTCCTCAGCCTGCTGGTGCCGGGTAATGTCAAAATAGGCAACGCCCTCAATAAAGGTCATTACCGGTTTGGAATAAACGGACAACGGCGGACCGCTCCACAGCACCAAATCGGCATCTTTGCCGCTGCGGATACTGCCCACTTTGTCGTCTATCTTCATTAATATAGCCGGGTTGAGGGTAATCATTTTTAAGGCCTCTTCCTCACTAACCCCGCCGTACTTAACCGTTTTGGCTGCTTCCTGGTTCAGGCGGCGGCCCATTTCGGCATCATCGCTGTTGATGCAGGTTATCACCCCGGCTTTGTGCAACAAGGCAGCGTTATACGGTATGGCATCGTTCACTTCCATTTTGTATCCCCACCAGTCGCTGAAGCTGCTGGCTCCTGCCCCGTGTGCTTTTATTTTATCGGCGACTTTATATCCTTCCAGTACATGGGTGAAAATATTGATTTTGAAACCGAATTTCTCCGCCACTTTGATCAGCATATTAATCTCCTGCTGATTGTAAGAGTGACAGGTTACCAATCTCTTGCCTTTAATTACATCCAATAACGCTTCAAGCTGAATACTCTTTGGAGGTGCCACTTTTATGCGCCCGGCTTTAAAGTCTGCCAGCGCCTTTTCGTATTCCAGGGCACGGGTAAAGGCGTCTTCAAATACTTCTTCAACGCCCATACGGGTTTGGGGAAACCGCTCAGTAACGTTTTCACCCCAGTTGGCTTGTTTTACATTCTCGCCCAAAGCAAACTTGATGCGCGGGGTTACACCCGGAAAAAGGAGGCCATCGGGCAATTGTCCCCACTTGAGCTTGATTACTGCGCTCTGACCACCAATAGCGTTGGCCGAGCCGTGCAACAGCTGCGAGGTAGTTACCCCCCCAGCCAGCTGACGGTAAATATTAATGTCTTCAGCGTTGATAACGTCCTCTATCCTTACCTCCGCCGTTACCGACTGGCTGCCTTCGTTCACCCCGCCCATTACGGCGATATGTGAGTGCTCATCAATAATACCGGGGGTAAGGTGTTTGCCGGAGCCACTGATGATGGGGAAGCTACCTTCCTTAACGTCCCAAAAGAACAGCTCCTCCTTCCCTACTCTGCCGATCACGGCTATCTTTCCTCTTACCACCAGAATATCCGTATTCTTAATAATACCCTCTTTCTCGTTTGTCCACACGGTAACGTTGCGGATCATAAAGGTGTTGGTGTCCCTTGCGGCGTAGTTGTAGGGCAGGTTAGAAAACACCGGCAACAGTTTTACGCTGTCCTTAGGCTCTTTCTTTGCTGAATCCTCTCTCACGTATACCAGGTTCCAGTTAAGGGTTCCACCATTAGAGTTTATCGCGATTCCTTTATAGGTTTTGTCATCGCTCCACCCGCTTAGGTAATACGTTTCAGTTTTGGTTTTCAGATCGAAGCTAATCTGTTTGTTATCCGTGTTATACTTAACCTTAGCTATTTTATAGGTTGAATCCTTTGGCTTGATGTTTAGTTTATTGTCTTTTACAGAAAAAGACAATTGTGTGAGTCTGGCGCCATCCATTGTCAAATCATACACTCCCGCCAAACCAGTATCCAGAGCGCCTGCAACTTTATACTGTATGCCTTTCACCCAGTTCTCCAGTATTACGGTATTCTTATCAAACACCTTCCCATTCGTTATAATAAAATTAGCCAGCTTGCCTTTTTCCAGCGTTCCCAGCTGGTCGCTTACTTTTAAATATTGGGCAGGAATTATCGTTAATGCCTTTAGCGCCGTGGTATCGTGCAGTCCGCAGGCAATAGCTTCCCGCAGGTTAGGCAAAAAGTCTTTCTTATCCTTCAGCCCGTCTGCCGTCAGCGCAAAACTGATTTTATTGTACTCCAGCAAAAAGGGGTTCCAGGTGGCCTGCGTGCGGTGTTTTAGGTCTAAATAATTAGTTGAATGAACATCAAAATAGCCGTTAATC
>DASPJH010000659.1:0-5224 GCA_035628715.1 Bacteroidia bacterium | reverse complement strand
GAAGCAAGTTCAGGTGACTATCGCCGGGTTGCACCGGTCATGCCGTTTTCCGGTCTGGCAGGAATAGAATGCGTTAATTGCCAGCGTCCTCCGTCATTTTTACCAGCTCTTTTACTGTTTTAATATTACGGGTGGTGGCGGTAACCTTCAGCTTATTTTCAAAAAATGTATTGTTAATTTTTGTATTGCCATAGCCGTTGGGGCAGTACACATACACCTCCCTGCCCGAAATAATAAACCGGTCGGGGTCATAATTATAGGTGTTGGTTTTTTCAATATTTTCTTCGGCTGGCCTATCAGCCAAAAAGGTGATGTGCAGCTTTTCGGCATCAATATCTTTTTCTTTTAAAAAAGGATTATTATCAAGCGCCGCCTTAAACGCTTTATCCGTCCTGATAACTACGGGTACTTTAAAGCCAAATTTGCCGGCAATAGCATCCTGTATTTTGGTTATTAATTTACCTTCGTTCTTTTCAGGGCTGTTAAATACTACATTTCCACTCTGGATATAGGTACTAATATTCTCAAAGCCCAGCCCTTCCATCAGGGCTTTCAGCTCCTTCATGGGGATGATATTGTGTCCGCTGACGTTGATACCGCGGAGTATGGTGATGTAGGCGGGCATGTTACAGTGATCTTATTTCATTTAGCATCAAATATTGTACATTTATAGCAAAGAAGTGAAGCATGGTCATTTCCATCATTTTTTATTATAGTTGAAATTTACAATGAGAAAGCTAGTTGATTGGAAGCCAGATAATATTAACAAATGGTACAATATAAAAAAAGAACCATATGAACTTATATTTAAAGAAGGCAAAGAACGTTTCGAAGATCTTATGAGCGAATCGGAATCCATTACCAATAAATCGATAAAAATGCTAACCGCAATAGTAGCGGTTAACGGAGCTCTTGGCGCTTTTATTGTGGATAAGAATCTACCTTTAACTTTTTGGCTTTTTATACTGACCGGTGCATTTGCGATAGAAGTACTAATTTTATATAAACTGATAGCACCTAAAAAAATCATTTTTCGAGGAGCACCGCCGGATAAATCAATACCAATAGAGTTTGACAGTAAAGATGATAAAGATAAACAAATTGAATTATTTTACTATCATAACATAGTAATGCTGAAACATTCTATTGATGAAATGGAGATTAATAACACTACAAGGCAGCAGTTATATAAATATGCCTTTGGAATATTTCTTGGTTTACTATTCTTTGCCCCGATTTACGTGTTTTTTCTATTTAGAGCCACCTTTAGTTGATGTTCCACCAGTGTTAACCTCTATGATTACTTCTTCTCTTGGCATAATGATGGGTATTATTTAGAACCACCCCTTGTTGATGTTCCTCCAGTGTTGACTTCAATAATTACTTCTTCTCTCGGCATATTGTAGACTTTAGTTATAACAATAATAGACAATTTTATTAATTGATCCTTATCTACTACCAATTTAATAGGCATTTCCAGATTAACGTCTGTCCCTTTAAGCGTCCTCGCTTAAAGGCGTTTTGTGTAAAACTCCCCGGCTTACCATAATAAAGTTAGCCAAGAGGCTAACACCAGGAGCAGCCGAAGCGAAGACGCTTCGGCGAACTCCATCTCTTCAAGCTTCATCGCTTGAGGGAGTTCTATTGTTAGCCCCCGGGCAAACCGTAAACAAGCGTGGACGCTTGAATTACTTACCCTTAAGCGAGGACGCTTAAGGGAACTAAAAAAAACTTCCGGATTAGGTTGCACAAAATTCACTTTTTCCTATTACTCTCTAAAATATCTATTGTATGAGCTACGGATTTAATTACCAGGAAATGTTTTTGCGGGAGCAAGGGGCGGAATGCCTTTTGGAAATGCACGAAGCCCCCAAAGCTATCCGCCTCTTCGGCGAGTTTATTCGCCAGGGAGATTTTGCTGTTTTATGCGGACCGGAAGGGGCCGGGAAATCTATTTTGGGCTTGCAGATTGCCGACTCGCTTAGCCGCGGAAAACCTATCGGCAATTTTGAGATGGATTGCGGGCCCCAAAAGGTGGTGTACCTGGATTTTGAAAACAAGGGCGATGAGTTTATAAGCCGTTACTCGCTAAACGGAAAAAATCCCCACCCGTTTCATAAAAACTTTGCCCGGGTGAGGTTTCATCCCAGGTTTTTTGATTTTACCAAAATGCGGAAGGACCTGATAAGGGAATTGCACCTGAAGGTATGGCATGAAACTACGGTGCTGGTGGTTAACAGCCTTGATTACCTGAAATGTTTTGTGAGCGAAAGTTTTATACTGGGTATGCTGAAACAGCTGAAGGAGAAAACTAACCTGACCGTGCTGCTGATAGCGGGGACAAGGGGCAGCAAGCCCGGACAAAAGATGGGCGCGGACCTGCTAAGCCACCCCGTGAGGGGAATGGCCGACAGCATATTTGCAGTGGGGCACAGCCAGCGGGGAGAAAACATACGCTATATAAAACAGCTGAAGCGCAGCATGGGCGCCCCGGTGTATAACAAAAAGCGGGTGGCGGAGTTTACCATAGGCAAGCCGGGTAATTTTACCGGTTTTTGGTTTACAGGTTTTGGTAAGGAGTTTCCGCACGTTGTGGAACCGCCCACCGAGGTGGAAGCGGAAATTATTCAGCTGCGGTTATCCAATCCAGCGCTCACCTTTGCTGAAATAGCCAGCCAGCTAAGTACCTATAAAATGAAAGTGAAACGGGTACTGGATAAATATGCCGAAATACCGGGACTGGAAAGCAGGGATGCAAAAAAGCCGGTTGACCGCGAGGTATGGAATAAAATACTTGGGAGCATAACGGGCTCCCCCACTCCTTCCCCCGAAAGTGAGGAAGCCTTGCCATCCAACCCCTTCAGGGGCGACGTTGAGCCAACCATCCACCCTTCTGACTTAGGGGTAAAGCAGCCCCAACCCCTTGATACCCTAGTAACACCTGTAACAGGTATAACAGAAAAAACATCAATTGCCGATACCGGAGAAGCCTTGCCGTCCAACCCCTTCAGGGGCGAACTTGAGCCAACCATCCACCCTTCTGACTTAGGGGTAAAGCAGCCCCAAACCCTTGAAAATCTAGTAACACCTGTAACAGGTATAACAGAAAAAACATCAATTGCTGATACCGCAGAAGCCTTGCCATCCAACCCCTTCAGGGGCGAACTTGAGCCAACCAACCACCCTTCTGGCTTAGGGGTAAAGCAACCTTTAACTTTTGATTACCTTAAACACCTTGACCGGACACATTTTAACCCGCATCCTTACAGGGATAACGTGTTGCCACCCGAGCAGCCTTGTGATCCAGCCACTGAGGAAAGCGAAACCCTCGAAGAGTCTCTTAAAACCCTGGACGCATTAATAACCAGCTATTGTAAAGACAAGCCAGCACCCGGAACACCTGATACTGAGCTTGGGAAACAACCGCTTACCTACGGCCAGCAACTGAAAAAGCAGTTTGCAGAAAGGAGGAAGAGGAAATAGGCTTATAACCCGTAAGCCAAATTAGACCCCAGCCAGCGCTCAATGGTTTTAATGTCCATGTTTTTGCGGCGGGCGTAGTCCTCTACCTGATCCTTTTCTATTTTACCCAGCCCGAAATACTTACTGTCGGGATGCGAGAAATAGAAGCCGGAAACAGCTGCGGCAGGATACATGGCAAAGCTTTCGGTAAGTACAATACCGGTTTGTTTTTCAATATCCATCAGGTTCCACAAAAGGCCTTTTTCGGTATGGTCGGGGCAGGCGGGGTAACCCGGAGCGGGACGAATGCCTTTGTATTTCTCCCGTATAAGTGCCTCGTTATCAAGGTTTTCATCCGGTGCATAGCCCCACAGTTCCTTGCGTACGTAGCGGTGCATGTGTTCGGCAAAGGCCTCGGCAAAGCGGTCGGCAATGGCTTTCACCAAAATGCTGTTGTAATCATCGTGGTCACGCAGGTAACGCTCTACAAGTGGCTCAATATTAAGGCCTGCGGTTACTGCAAAAGCCCCCATATAGTCCGCGATGCCGGTTTCGCGGGGGGCCACGTAATCGGCCAGGCAGTGGTTGGGTATGCCCGCGCCTTTAAGGTTTTGCTGGCGAAGGAAATGAAAAGTGGTAAGCACCTGGTTGCGGGTATCGTCGGTGTAAAGCTCCACATCGTCGTGGTGAACGGTGTTGGCCGGGTAAAAACCCACAATGGCGCTAGCTTTCAGCACCCCCTCTTTAAGAACGGTGTCTATCATCGCCAGGGCGTCTTTATGCAGCTTTTGGGCTTCAGTACCCACGTAAGGGTCGTTGAATATCTCCGGGTACTTACCGCGCAGTTCCCATGTTTGGAAAAAGGGTGTCCAGTCAATAGTATCTACCAGCTTCTCCAGCGGAAAGTCGGTAAAGGCTTTGGTACCCAGGAAGGATGGCTTAGTTATTTTGGTCTCCAGCCAGTTGATGCGCTGTTTGTTCTCGCGGGCTTGCGTAAGCGATACATACTGCTTGGTTTCCTTGCGGTTGCGGTGGTCTTCGCGCATCCGGTCGTATTCGGCTTTAAAGTCGCCAGCTGCCGCTTCCTTCTGTTCGGGACTCAGCAACGAAGCCGCCACGGGCACCGATTTGGAAGCATCCAGCACGTGCACCACGGGGCCGGTGTACTCGGTGTCAATCTTAACAGCCGTGTGGATTTTAGAGGTGGTAGCGCCGCCAATCAGCAGCGGGGTTTTAAAGTTCAGGCGCTGCATTTCGCGGGCAACGTGCACCATCTCATCCAGCGATGGGGTAATCAGCCCGCTAAGGCCTATAACGTCCGCATTATGGGCAATGGCTTCGGCAAGGATCTTTTCCGCCGGAACCATCACACCCAGGTCAACGATTTCAAAGTTATTACAGGCAAGCACTACGCCTACAATGTTTTTACCAATATCATGAACATCACCCTTAACCGTAGCCAGCAATATCTTACCTGCGTTTTTAGAGGTATCTCCCGTGCGGCGCTTCTCTTCCTCCATAAAGGGAGTGAGGTAGGCCACGGCCTTCTTCATCACCCGGGCGCTTTTTACCACCTGGGGAAGAAACATTTTGCCTTCGCCAAACAGATCGCCTACAGTGCTCATACCAGCCATCAGCGGGCCTTCAATAACGTGCAGCGGACGCGGGTATTTCTGGCGGGCTTCTTCAGTGTCCTGCTCAATGTATTCAATAATACCTTTCACCAGCGCATGACCCAGGCGCTCTTCAACGGTGCCCTTGC
>DASPJH010000658.1:0-12611 GCA_035628715.1 Bacteroidia bacterium | reverse complement strand
CTGACCGGTTCTTCCAGGTGGGTATTGCCGAGGCTAATATGATGGGCCTGGCTGCAGGGCTGGCTACCACCGGTAAAATACCCTACACCGGCACGTTTGCCAACTTCTCAACAGGTAGGGTGTACGACCAGATTCGTCAGTCTATCGCGTATTCGGATAAAAACGTAAAAATATGCGCCTCACACGCCGGGCTTACCCTGGGCGAAGACGGCGCTACACACCAGATACTGGAGGATATAGGCCTGATGAAAATGCTGCCCGGCATGACGGTTATCAATCCCTGCGATTATAACCAAACCAAAGCCGCCACCATTGCCATCAGTGAGTACCACGGCCCGGTATACCTGCGCTTTGGCCGCCCCGTGGTGCCTAACTTTACCCCGGTTGACCAGAAGTTCGAGATAGGCAAGGCCCTGATGCTGAACGAAGGCAAAGATGTGAGCATATTCTGCACCGGCCATTTGGTGTGGAAAGCTATAGAGGCAGGCCATATACTGGCTGAAAAGGGCATCGATGCTGAAATTATAAATATACATACCATCAAGCCACTGGACGTAGAGGCTGTTTTAAAATCCGTAGCCAAAACCCGCTGCGTGGTAACCGCCGAGGAACACCAGATGAACGGTGGACTGGGCGATAGCATTGCCCAGTTGCTGGTGCGCAATACACCCTACCCGCTGGAAATGGTGGCCGTTAAAGACAGCTTTGGCGAAAGCGGCACCCCCGAAGACCTGATGAAAAAATACGGTCTGGATACACCTGATGTGGTGAATGCCGTGTTGAAGGTGTTGCAGAGGAAGGGGTGATTTGCTTATTTAGTACTCCTCGCTTAAACGTTTTATCAAAGGAAGTCTTAGGACTTCCTTTATTTCCCGCAAAGAAGCTAAGAGCGCAAAGATGAAATTATCTGCCGCCCACGTCATGGGCTAAAGTCTTTTCTAATTCCGGCATGCAGTGATTCAGTTGTCACTTCTTTGTATCCGTGCTTTCTGAAATTACTTTTATGTGATTCAACACTCTTTTATGAATTTTATGTACGATGTATTCGCTCCATAATTGCCAATATATAGCAGGCCTAATATTGTGTGAATACCAGGTTGTCCCTTCTAACAATGTTTTACCATTTGGCAGTGCTGTTAATTTAAATTGGCCTGTTTTTGAAACAAAATAATCATGCAAATGCGGCGCATCGACATCCCAAAAACTCAATTCTTTCATAGGTTCCGGCCACTCTGCCACGTCAAATTTCAGCAAATGTGGTTCATCCCAGATAGTTACAGGCTCTACAAAACTCCCGGTAGTAAAGTTACAGTGTCTGACTGCGCCAACTCCCTTTCCGTCAATTTTAGCATTAATGGGGTAAGCAATTCCTGTTTTAAAAATAAATTCTTCCGGATCCTCCAATGGGGGGAACTCAATAACATTTTCCCAAACTGTTTGGGGACTGGCATCTATTTCTATTGATGTTGTAACGGCCGACAATTCAGGTTGCTGAACGTTTTCAGCAAATGCAGTTAAGGGGATAATACCAACTAAAATCAACAAGGGCGTTGTTGAATTGTCAGGCATTTTATTAAGGATAGCCAAGCCCGCCAAACTACCTATCCAGGTTAACAAAACTGCTATCGGTGCAACCATAGCAATACAAATTATTCCTTCAATCGCAAAAAATAATAATCCTGCTGTAAATATCCCCAATGTTAAAAATCCAATCTTCGAAGCCGCCCTTCTTGTAATCGCCCTTCCACGACCATATAAAATTGTTGAACATGCTCCAATAAAAAAAGGAATTAGAATAAAGAGGGCAATTCCATAGCTGCCAATCCAGTAAATTCCTAACAGAGTTAAACAGGTAGCTACTAAATTGGTAATAAAAACGGATAACCATTTACCTTTGTTAGGTTCAGTAGAGGGTGTTTTTTCAAGCGATTCCATTGCATTATAATTTCAAAAGTAACTATTTTACCAATGCCGATAACTGGAAGAGTAGCGCTCAATAATGTATAGTTTACAAAATTTATATTTCAATTAAACCTTTCCCCTTCTCATCTATCCAACCTGCAAATGCAATACCCAAATGCTTGGTAAAGGTTTTGCAGATGAACCTGATACAACCATAAAAACACTTTTGGAAGGACAACCGCCCGTGACTGATGAGGATGCTATACTGGTAAGCCAGTTTAGGGATGAGCGCACCCGCAGCTTAGCCTTGCACAGCATTATCAAAAAGTATGAGCGCAAGGTTTACTGGCACGTCCGCAAAATTGTGATTGACCATGATGATTCCGACGATGTGTTGCAGAACACCTTTATAAAAGTATGGGAAAACCTGGCGAACTTCAGGGAAGACAGCAAGCTGTACACCTGGATATACCGTATTGCCACCAACGAGGCGCTGGCTTTCCTGAAAAAGAAGCGCACCAAATTCTTCCTGCCCATTGTGGATGTGGAAAGCGAGCTGAGCAGCAAAATTGACGACAGCAGTCAGTTTACCGGCACCGAAATAGAACGCAAGCTGCAAAAAGCCCTGCTGAAGCTGCCTGAAAAACAGCGGATAGTGTTTAACATGAAATACTTTGACGATATGAAATACGAGGATATAAGCGAGGTGCTGGGTACCAGCGTGGGTGCGCTAAAGGCTTCGTATCACCACGCCGTAAAAAAAATTGAAAAATACCTGGAGGCCATTTAAACCTCTGCCCCTATAAGTAATCATAGTATAAAAATGGAACCCGGAAATTTCGATAAGTATAAAACCAACCCCGAAGAGAACTTTAAGGTACCCGAAAAGTATTTTGATACCTTTTCTTCACGGGTTAAGGATGAGATAGCCGCACGTAAAGCAGCTCCTGTAAATGGATTTAGCTGGCAGGCTTTTCTCAGGCCGGTATATACAGTGCCGGTGGCTATAGTAATGCTGGTTGTGGCCGGGTACTTTATACTCCGCCAGCCTGCGGAGGTTACACCCGGTTCAGAACTGGTGATGACGGATACCGCTGTAACTGATGACACTCTTACAGAAGAAGCTGTTATTGATTACCTGGCTGCCGAAACCGACCTTGCCGAACTGGAAGATGAGCTGGGCGACGAAATATTAGTATATGCCCAACAGGTAGCTGATCCTTCTGCGGTTACTACACTGAATGCTAACTATATTGACGAGGGTATACCCTCGTTAACTGATGAGGAAATTGAGGAATACCTACTGGATAATTTTGATGAAACCATTATTGAAAACTTATAAAAACACATTTATTATGAGAAAAATAATAGCACTGGTCTTGTTTGGGCTGTTTACCCTGGCCTCGTTTGCACAGGGCGATAAACTCCGCGAGGAAAAGGTGAAATATATTAAGAAGAAACTGGCGCTTACGGTTGATGAGGAAAAGAAGTTTATGCCCCTTTATGAGCAATATCTTGATTCGACGGCGAACCTGAAGAAGGATTTTAAGGACGACGTGGACCTTGCCGAAGTGGATCTTACCTTTATGAATGACGAGGACTGTGAAAAGCTGATTAACGAGGTGATTAAATTTAAGGAAAAGGAATTGGAGCTGATTAAAAAGTACACAACCGAATTTAAAAAAGTATTACCCATAAAAAAGGTGGCCATGATTTTTAAAGCGGAAGCCGACTTTAAAAAAGACCTGATAAAACAACTGCGCAAAGAGAAGTTTAAAGAGCGCAAGGAAAAACTTAAGGAACGTAAAGAAAAACAGAAAGACAGGAAAAAAGAAGAAGATACCGAATAAACCCGTTTATATAGCTAATTGAAGGCCTTGTTTCTCAGGGCTTTCTTCGTTAAAAGTTATGCTGTTGCTTAGTCTGTTAGCTCCCGTGCAAGGTGGCCAGCATTCGTATATAAGCTATTTTATTCTTTATATTAAAGATGACTAATTGCAATAATTTGAGAAAGGATGGCCAAAGTATAACCTTCTACATCAATGGGGATAGCCGTTCTTATTTTTTTGAAATACTTCATAATATTCCAAATCAGAGATAACTGTAACGGTCTTAGAAGCTTAAAAATCCGATCCGCATATTAATATAAAATGAAATTCTATAAATCGTTATGCTGATTAATTCTCTCTGTAGGCATTAACTGCTGTACCACCCACGCAAAGCCCATCACCAGCACACAGCCAATCACATTCAGCCATAAAAAGGCGGTTAAATCTGTCCACCACGCCATAACTACAAATATTTCAGCGATAATGGCAGCAATAAATACCGCTGTACCGCCTATGTTTTTCATATAAAAGGCAACTAAAAATATCCCGAGGATAGTGCCGTAAAATAAGGAACCGAGAATATTTACCGCTTCTATTAAATTACCCATTTTACCGGCGTATAAGGCCACTATGATGCAAAAGCCACCCCAGGCAACGGTAGCCCAACGGGATGAGATTAAATCCTGTTTTTCGGTGGGATTTTTGGCGAAAAACCGCTTTTGAATATCCACAATGGTGGTGGATGCCAACGAGTTTAAACCGCTGGCCGTGGAGCCCATGGCGGCCAAAAATATAATGGCAGTTAATAAGCCTATCAATCCAACGGGAAAATAATCGGTAACAAACCGAAGGAAAATATAATTGGAATCGCTGGTATTGCCTGCCGGGTTATTTTTCGCAATAAACTTAATAGCTGAATCGCGGATGTTGGCAGCGGTGGTATCGGAATGAATCAGTTGGGCGCGCATTTCATCCACCAGCAACTGGTTGTTTTCATCCACCGCCGTAACCAGTATGTTCACCAATTGCTGCCGTTCTTCATGTATTTGGATATACTGGTTTTCAAGAATATTAAACGAGTCTTTGTATTGGCTGTTCTGCACGCTGTTTACCTGCACCTTATTAAAAAAAATAGGAGGGGTGTGGTACTGGTAAAATGCAAACACCAGCGTACCTATTAACAGGATAAAAAACTGCATGGGTATTTTCACCAGGCCGTTCATTACTAACCCCAGCCGGCTTTGGGTAATGGATTTACCGGTTAAATACCGCCCCACCTGAGATTGGTCTGTACCGAAATAGGATAATTGCAGGAAAAACCCGCCAATAATGCCCGACCATATATTGTACCGGTCGTCCCAGTCAAAATCGGTATTTATGGCATTCAGCTTGCCCATTTTACCGGAGATATGCAGGGCATCGGTAAAGCCTACGTGCGCAGGCAGCATTTCCACCACCTTATACGCCGCAATAAATAACCCGGAGAAAATAATAATCATTTGCAGCATCTGGGTGTGCGATACTGCCTTGGTGCCGCCGTATACAGTGTAAATAATCACAATACCGCCCATAATAAACACGGTATAATTAACGTGAATATTTAATATGGTGGATAATATTATAGCAGGTGCATAAATGGTAATTCCGGTGGAAACCCCGCGTTGCAAAAGGAACAGCAGTGCGGTAAGGGTACGGGTTTTATTATCAAACCGCTCCTCTAAATATTCGTAAGCGGTATACACATTTAATCGCTGGAAAATGGGAATAAATGTAATACACAGCACCACCATGGCCAGCGGCAGCCCGAAATAAAACTGTACAAACCGCAGCCCATCGCTAAAGCCCTGCGCTGGCGCTGATAAAAATGTAATAGCACTGGCCTGCGTTGCCATTACCGATAAGCCCACATGGTACCACGGCAGTTTTTTATCGGCCAGTAAATAACCGGATATATTTTTGGTGCCACGGCTTTTCCACATGCCGTACAGGGCTATGAAAAGCAGGGTGACTACCAGTACTATCCAGTCAATATAACTCATTCAAAATATTGGGTAAATATATACAGGGAAATAATAACCACTACCAATACGCCGACAACCAGGGCATACACATTGTTCCAGGTTTTCAGTATGGGTGGATTTTCTTCCTCTTCCTGCATAATTATTGGTTTTTAGGCAGACTGATTAAATTAACAAACAACCGGTAAGCGCCGGGCACGCCTTCGGGCAGCTCCCTAAAGAATGCCAGCCCGGTATATACAAAATTCCCTTTACCATACGGCGCAATAATCAAGCTGCCCGGGTGAGGTTCCTGGTTAGGGTCGTGCATGGTTAAGGGCGTTTTAAAATTACTGTCTAGCTCCGTTGCGAAATAAATACCCCGTTCCTGTATCCAGCCTTCAAAATCAGCATTGGTTATTTTATTGGGGTAACTTAATACCGGGTGGTTATTCATGGTGATGGCTGCATTTTCATCGGTCACACGGTCGCGGGATATGGTGAAATCATACGGACCTATTTTGCCCTTAAACGGACCCACACGGCTGTTGGTATTGTACTGAACAATCATATTACCGCCGTTTTTAATGTATTCCATTAATTTATCGTGGTAAACAAACAACCGCTCGTTGGTGTTAAAGGCGCGTATACCGGTAATTATCGTTCCGTATTTGGATAAATCTTCGGTAGCCAGTAAATCGTCCGTCAGCTCCGTTACTTTATAGCCCACCAGGCGAAGACTGTTTGCTACATCATCGCCCGCACCGGGAATGTAGCCGATGTTTACTTCAGGTCTTATCAATTCCATGTTTACCAGTTTGGCTTCTGCTTCGTCCAGCGTAAACTGGTAGGGGATATGGTCGTATTCCACCCTGCGGATAGCCTGGTTATACAATTGGTTGTCTACCATAACAGAAGCGGTGATAACACCGCTTTTACTTGCCGGGCCATTTCTTACCCAAGCCTCCAGTATTTGTTCGTCGCCTTTATTGGCAATAGAAAAATCAGGGTTAGTACATATAACATCCCAGCCGCCTGGCGCATTTATTAGCAATTTGCCTTTTACATTGCTGGTGTTGGCTTTTACAATAAACCGTATTTTTTGAGCTGAAAGCGAGTACAACTTCGCCATCGTGGTATTAACCGAGCTGTCTTTAAATATGTAGCTCTTTTCTGCAATATTTACCGTAGCAGGTGGTAATATCTCCAGCGGGCGGTATACCTCGCCTTTTACAGGGTCAACATATTTATACTGTACAGGGCGTTTAACGGCTAATTCTAACCCGCCAAAATCCACGTAAAAAGTAACGTACAAAGCGGCATCGTTTTGCGGTTTGCCCCGTAATAACTGGTTGTTTACAGTATATAAACCATTGGTATGTGAAGCTTCCAGCCAGTAAGGGGTGGAGAAGGGGAGGGTTGAAGGAAGTTTTTCGGTGTGGGTGAATGTGTGGAGTTTTGCAGGTAATAACTTTCTGTCTTTTTCCAGTATTTTACCTCTGTAACTAATAGAAACAGATGTATCAAAAACACCAAAATAACTTATCTTATGTATACTTAATGAAATATTACTTCTATTTGAAATATACGTGTTTATTATAATGTCTTTTCCTGGAATAGCCATATAATCTGATGCGCTTGCCTCAAGCCACAAATTAGCGCTATAAACCAGTAAATCTTCTATTTCTTGCAATTTTTGCTTTTTCCAGTATTTTATTTCGAAATTTTTATCATCTAACTTTTTAATTTCATTATAAACATTAACTAGTCCATCGGTAATATTTTCTGGTGCTTCTATTGAATATGTCTTTAAAAGATTGTCAATCGCCTTTTGAATTTTATTTGTCCCGGGTAGCCTGCTCCATTTATGATTAATCCCGAAAAAAATATTTGGTACCGAATCTCCTTTTAATAACTGGAAGTATTCAAACAATTCCCCGCGTTGGCGCGATGAGCCAAACCCCTGGCTTTTGTGCATGCTGCGGCTTTCGGCGGCTATTTCACCGTAAGATTTGCCTAATAACGGGTTAAATGCGCCTACATCTATTTTTATAGAAACCGAATCGGGCACCACGTTATTAAAGTTATACTGGTTCCAGTATACCCGTTTGGGTTGCCATACTTCAGTATACGCCAGTTGCTCCGGGAAGCGGTTAGGGTCGGCGGCAGCGTCATATGCTTCCAGGGCCAATATTGCTGAAGCCGTATGGTGACCGTGCCCTCCGCGTCCGTCAGTAGGGAAGCGGGTGATAATAATATCCGGCTTAAAGTTGCGGATTACCCAAACCATATCAGCAAGAATGCTATCCTTATTCCAGAAACCAAAGGTTTCTTCGGGGTTTTTGCTGTAACCAAAATCGTTGGCGCGGGTAAAAAATTGTTCTGCGCCATCGGTACGGCGTGCTGCCAGCAGCTCCTGGGTGCGGATTAGTCCCAGCAGTTCGCTCTGCTCTTTACCAATCAGGTTTTGCCCGCCATCTCCGCGGGTGAGGGAAAGATAACCCGTGCGCAGGTTCATTTCGTTGGCCATATATCCTAAAAGGCGGGTATTCTCATCGTCGGGGTGGGCTGCTATATACAATACCGAGCCAACGGTGTTCAGCTTTTTAAGTTTCTGGTAAATCTCAGCCGAATTGGGTTGTGGCTGGTATTGGGCTGCCACCGGGCTGATTAACAATAAATAAAAGATACAGTTCAGTAGTCGTTTCATGGGTCAGTGCAAATGTATCAGGATTACAGGAATAGGATTAAAGGATTTATTAACAGCAATAACAATGCAAGAATTTGATGGGAAATTATATAATCACGATCACCACTCCTTTAAATGCTTTTTTCTTGCCGCTTTCGGATGTAGTTTGTATGATGTAAACATAAGCTCCTTCGGGTACAATCTCGCCCTGGTGTTTTCCGTCCCATGGGCAGGAGCAGTCGTGAATCAGCTGTCCCCAGCGGTTGTATACCTGTAACCTGTATTCCTGGAGTCCCAGGCAGGAAGGTGCAAAATAATCGTTAATAAAATCTGAATTAGGTGAAAACGCATCAGGGATGTAACAGTTCAGGCGGTCTGCAATACGTATGGTTTCATAAGCTGTGTCTTTGCAGCCATAGCTGTTTTCAGCAATTAATTTCACCAGCACATTTCCTGAATCAAGGTAGGTATAGGTAGTATCGTGCAGGTTACTTTGGTAAATAGTATCGTAATTGCCCATGCTCCAGGCGTATTTAACGGCCCTTTTTGACAGGTTTACCAGCACCACCGGCTCTTCGGTCTCTTTAATATTGGGTTTAATAATAAAATTAGCCTGGGGTTTAATATATACCTCGATCCCTTTTTTATACATAGTGTCCGAGCATCCCAGGTCGTTGGATACAATTAAGCCCACATCGTATTTACCAGGGTCGTTAAATGTCTGTTTCACAAAAGTTCCTCCGTTTACAACCGTTCCGGGCAATATCCATTGGTTATTTACCGGGTCGTTATCTATGGAAACATCGTTAAGCGTAAGGTGCATGGGCGGGCAGCCAACAGTATCGGAAGCGGTAAAGTCAGCCAATGGAATGGGCAATACTGTTACAAAAAGGCTGTCGCTTACCGGGGAGCTGCAATTATCCGTTAATGTGGCCTTGTAGGTTATATGCCCGGCAGGTGTGTGTTTTACCGGGTTGCTGTTGCTGGTCCAGGGAGCGTTGTCTGCCGACCATACAAAGTTATAGCTGGCGGGTAAGCCTCCTGAGAGGGTAGCTTTCAGGTTTACCTGCTGGCCCAAACAAATACTGTCTTTAGCATTAATGCTTACTGTAAGCGGCGGCCTTACCGTAACAGTCATTAAAGCCGTATCGGGTTTTACAGTACACAAATCTTCCAGTATTACCGTGTAAGCGGTAGTTACAGCAGGAGTAACCGTTTTAACAAAATCAGAATCGTTCCAGGTAGTTGTGCCGTCGTTCCAGGTAAGGCTGTATTGGGATGAAAGGCCACCTTTGGCAGTAACCCTTATTTGGGCGGTTTCGCCTGAACATATAGTGGTATCCGCATTTACCGAAACTTCCAGTGGTGGCCGCACGTCCACCTTAACCCTTGA
This sequence comes from Bacteroidia bacterium, assembly GCA_035628715.1. GTDB lineage: Bacteria > Bacteroidota > Bacteroidia > UBA8524 > UBA8524 > SB11. The sequence continues at coordinate 2,801 of DASPJH010000658.1, read as the reverse complement.
GCTGTCGGAAAGTACCGTACAGTTGTCGGTAACAATGGCTAAGTAGGTGGTATTGGTATCGGGAGTGACGGTGAAGGTAAAATTGGTGTCAACGGGCAGCCCGCTGTCGTGCACCAGCCATTTGATCCTGTATTGGGAAGGTATTCCACCGGTAACAGTTGCTTTTAACTGTGTGGATTGCCCTTTGCAAAGGATTGTATCGGAATTTAAAGTAAGAACGATTTCCGGAAGGACGGTTACTGTTACAGAAGCCGTATCGGGGAAAGAGCATCCGTCTTTGAGTATGGCTGTGTACCTGGTAGTGAGCTGGGGTGTTACCGGGACAGTAAAGCCTGTATCTGTCCATGTGCTGCTGTCAGCCGTCCATATTACCTGGTGTTTTGAGGATATGCCGCCCTTTGCCAGCGAAGTCAGCTGAAGAGCATTGCCTTTACAGATGGTGGTATCTTTGTTTACTACAATATCCAGCGGGGGTGATAGTGAAACGGTAATGTAAGCGGTGTCTTTGGCTTTAACATCCAGCGTGTCGTATGCAACCACCCTGTAAGTGGTTTTAATGGCAGGTGAAACGGTTTTTATTCTGCCGGTTCCCAGTCCGTTGTCCCATTCAAACCTTACTGTGCTGCTGTCGCATGAATGTGAGTGGGGAATAAGGTCAATACTGCTTCCCGGGCAAATGGTGGTATCTGTGGGCAAAGTGAGGGTTAAACCGGGAAGCGGGATGGTGGTTACAATAAGACTGTCAGGGTTGGAGCAGCCGTCTTTAACAACTACCATATAGCGGTATAAACCCGGAGGGGCTACCGTGTAAAAGCTGTCTGTGGAGTGTATCTCATCTTTTGGGTCGTTATACCTGCCCCACTCGTAGCTGTAGTTTAACGAGTCCCCGCCTGAGGCTTTGGCTATCATGGTAACAGCACGCCCCTTGCAGTAATAAAAGGTATCGTTGCCTACCAGCTCAAGTTTAGGCCTCACATATATCTTCACATAATCCGTATCGGTGGGGCCACACCCGCTTATAGGGTCGCTGATAATTATCCTGTATTCAATATCGGCAGCAGGTTTAATGATGTTTACCCGGTTGTTAAGGGTATCGCTCCTTCGGCTCATGTATTTAAAGGGGTTCCATCTCCAGTGGCTGCCCCCTGTTGTGCTGAGGGTAACGCTTTGCCCATGGCAGAGATGAATATCCGGGCCGGCATTGGCCGTGTCACGGCTGTATATTTTCAGGCGCAGCATATCCTCTCCCAGGTAACTGTGCACCACCGGGTTGGTGCTTACAATGCGCAGCCTGTATTTGGTGCTGGTGGGCATGTTATACAGGGGTATTTTACCCTTAATCACTCCTGAAAGTGTATCGGTAAGGCTACCCAGTTCTGTTACGGTGTCTGAAAAGCTTCCCGAACTGTCACTAAGCTGGGCTATAAACCGGTTGCCGGTTTTATAGCTTCCCAGTTTTGTATAGGGTATAATAATGCTGTCCCCTGAGCAGTAGGTGGTATCTTCCAGCACACCCCGGTAAATGGCGTAATCGGTTATTTTGCCCACATAATAATCGCTTGAAGAGCCGAATGCAGTCCTGTCAAAAACCTTGATACTGTCGTTAAACTCCCCGGTAATGTAGCAGCTGGCGCCAATATCTGAGCCTATCCATTTAATCTGGTTACCGGGCCCGGGCTGATAAACCCATATAAAATTACCCAGTGAATCCATTTTAGCAAGGTAGTTTTCACCGGTGGCAGCAGCTGTAACCAGCTTATCACCAAACTGTGTTGTGCCCTGGTTTAGCTTTCCCCACTGGTAAATATACCCCCCGCTTAATGTTACACTGCCAAAACCGCCTACCCAAACATAGTAGCCAACAGGTTGGTTATATAAAATATTTAAATAAGGCGCTATAGGGTATGTTCCGCCATTAGAAGTGGGTTTTATAGTAGTACCCCACTGGGGGATCATATTGTTGTTGAAATAAACAACGTAAGCAGTTTTTGGAATACTTGTATAAGGATTAACTACTACACCGTTTCCAAAGTCAAGCGGTAAAGAGTACTCATCCAAAAAACCCGTAATAACAAAATCCCCTTTTTTGTCTACAGAAATAGCATAGCCTTTTCCGTCTCCTGAGTAGGGTGCCCCAACTGCTTTAAGCGGCACCAGGGAAGGCGACAGCTTTATTATATAAACACCGTCATTAGGTAGCAGCGTGCTAATATTGCCCAGGTAAAATCCCCCCCAGGTATTGCCTAGCGCATAAACATTGCCAGCGTTGTCGCAATCAATTCCGTGAAGCCAATCTAAAGAACCACCACCAAAGACTTCAGTTGCAACAATAGTTCCACCGGAATCATATTTAACAAAACCAATGTCCGGAAAATCAGGGGATGTCCCCATTGCCATGAGAGAATGGCTGAAGCTAACTGTTCCATGGAAACCAAACCCCAGCACAATATTCCCCTGGTAATCAGTTGCCATAGAAATACCTGGCCGGCGCAAAATCCCAAAGTATATATCCCTGCACCACAGGGCTTTTCCGTTGGCATTAAATTTTACCAGGAAGACATTATTGGGAGCAGGATATATGAAGTTTACTCCATTTCCAAAATCTACCGTTGAAGCGCTTTTACCTACAATAAATATATTACCGAAACGGTCTGTTGTAATATGCTCAACTTCTGCTACCGAAAGCGAGCAGGTCAGCTGCGTAACCCAGCGCAATTCGCCTATATAATCGTATTTGGCTAAAAAAAGGTTAGTGCTGCCGGTAAGGGTATAACTACCGATGGTTAGCCCGTTATCGTATT
>DASPJH010000657.1:0-4071 GCA_035628715.1 Bacteroidia bacterium | reverse complement strand
GCGCACCGAACCGCAGATTGTTGTTGAACGGGGCAAAAAGGTAGAAAAAGGCGAAAGCAACCGCATATCGTTAGACTTGTACAAGCAGGGCAAAACCGTGCAGGAAATAGCCGCCGAGCGCAGCTTAGCCGCCAGCACCATCGAAGGCCACCTGGCCGAATACGTGGTAACCGGTGAGGTAAATATTTTGGATTTACTGGATAAAGATTTACTGGAAGAAATTAAAACCGCCTCGGAAGGCGTAGAAGAAGGCAAGCTTTCACCCATTAAAGAAAAGCTGGGCGAAAAAGCCAGCTACGGCCAGATTAAAATGGTAGTGAATTATTTGAAGGGGTTGGGGGTGAGTGCATGAGAAAATTCTTACTTATTATATTATCTATTATTTGGTTAAGTGTTGCAGGTCAATCAAGGATAACTGGGGTATACGTTTCTGAGGTAAATTTATTTAAACAAGACACTTTTAAATATTGGATAAGTAGCTTTAATCACGGTATTGCCAAATTTTCCTGGGAAGGTTACTATGGTATAATTGACACCACCGGGAATGTTTTGGTAGAGCCAAAATATGACGAAATTATTTTTTTTGATGACTACATTTTATACAGCTCAAATAAAAGGCTGAAATGTACAAACTACCGTGTTGAATCTGTCGACATAAAGGAATACGGTTATGAGCCTATTGATAATGATAAAATATACGTTCCGGCATTGGACCGGTATTTTTTTAGATACGCCTTTCATGATGGATTATTACGTGTTTGGAAGGAAGTGGCTGAAGGCCCTTATGCCTTTATTGATCGGCAAGGTAATGTTGTAATAGATTTTTTAAAATATAACAGGGCACGTGATTTTTCCAATGGCCTTGCTTGTGTTGAGTCTAAAGGGTTATGGGGTACAATTAATATTCATGGTGAAGAAATAGTTGAGCCTACGTATGATTACATGGCAAACTATAGTGAAGGGCTGGCCAAAGTTGCTATTGATTCAAGAGTTGGATTTATAGATACAGCTGGAGGAGTTATCATACCATTTATTTACGAAAGTGCCGAAAATTCGAACGAGGGATTGATTGCCGTTCAAAAAGATGGTAAATATGGGTTTATAAATCACAATGGTGAAGTTGTTTTGGACTTTAAATACGATCTGGCTCATTCTTTTACCAGTGGCTTAGCTAAGGTTAAAATAAATAATAAAGAAGGCTATATAAACCGGCATGGCAATTTTATTTATGGCCCGGAAGATACTTTAGGCAGAATTTATGACAAAGGTAAATTAACATCGGTAAGAAAAGGCAAATCCTGGATGTTTGTAGATTATAAGGGAAATATTATCGACACAATTGTTAGTGACGACCCATTTTATTTCGACAATGACGGCTACGCAAGATTCAGCAGACGGCTGAAATATGGCGCTGTAAATAGGTTGGGTGAAGTGATTTATTATCCGGGCCGGACATATTGGATAAACCAGGGCATTTCCAGGTATAATTACTTGAATAAATGGGGATTTGTAGACAGAAATGGTAACGTAATTCTTAAGCCCGTATATGATTTGGCCTTTGATTTCAACGGTGATATTGCTTGTGTTAAGCTAAATAACAGGTGGGGTGCGATTGATAAAAAAGGCGATGTGCTTATTCCCATTAAGTATATTAGTGAACATTTACATTTTGGAGATTTCCCTACGCCATTGTTTCGGATAGTGTGAAATTTGGGGTTATTGATAGGGAGGGCAAAGTGACAGTACCTTTTAAATATGAAAAAATTCATCCTGTTTTTGACCATAAATATGATAAGGCATTATTTATTGTGTCTGAATTTGGAAAAAACGGTGTATATAACTCGGAAGGAAAACTGATAGTTCCTGTTAAATATACTTATATAAGGACTGTTGAAGATCAGTATATTATTGCATCAACAGATAGTGAAACAAGTATTTTCAGCTTTTCTGGGGAATTAATACAAAGCATTGATGGTAAATTTAAATCTGTTCTTGCTGAGATACTTATAGTTGAGAAGAACGGGTTACAGGGATTTTATCATTATAAATCAAAAAATTACTGCGCACCTAAATTTGAAGATATACGGTTTTATAATGACACTGGCACTGTGGTTACCAATGGAATCAGCCGTTTTATAAATTATAAGGGAGAATATATAATAAGAAATTCATACAGGTTCGCAAGAGATTTTATAAATGGTGTAGCTATCGTAGGCGCTTATGGTGGAGTAAAATGCATTAATGGCAAGGGTGAAGAATTAAGTAAGGTATACGATGAAATAGGCAGGTTTGTGGATGGATTAGCTCTTGTTAAACTGAATAATAAATATGGTTTTATTGACATGACTGGGAAAGAAATTATTCCAATACAATATTCTGAGGCGATGCAGTTTGGTGATGGGCTGGCTCCTGTTAAAATAAACGACAAATGGGGTTATATTGATAAAACCAATAAGTTAGTTATTTCTGCTGAATATGATACGGTTAGTCCTTTTGACAAGGGGTACGCAAGAGTATCAAAAAATTCGAAATATTTCACAATTAATACCAAAAATAGAATTATTGAGCGTTAGGGCGTAGGTTTAATTAACATTGCACCACTTTGCAAACCCAAGCATTCCACATACCAAAAGAGCAACAAGCCGGCTTCAAACACCGCCTGTACCACTATGCCGATGGCTTTGATACCTGTTTTCTACTGGACAATAACCAAAATACACTCAACACAGGCACGTATGAGCTGGTGGCAGGTATAGGCGCCAAAGCTGTTTTGCGGGTGGATGAGCCGGGCAATGCTTTTGAGCAGCTAAAAAGCTTTCATGCCAGCCACGGTAGCTGGCTGCTGGGCTACCTGGAGTATGATCTAAAAAACGAGGTAGAACACCTGGTGTCGGGCAATTTTGATGGGTTAGGTTTCCCGGTAGTGTATTTTTTCGTGCCGGAGGTGCTGGTGCTGGTAAAAGGTGAAGAAGTGACCATTGATGCAGCTGATCCGCAGCAGGTATTTAATGCTGTCCGGTTAGCTGAAATAAGCAATACTTATAAAAAGCCGCACATAAACTTTACGCCCCGCATCAGTAAAGAAGACTACATCCAAAAGGTGGAGCAGGTGCGCCGGCATATTGAAGAAGGCGATGTATACGAGCTGAACCTGTGCATGGAGTTTTATGCCGAACAGGCGGAAATAAACCCGCTGCAAACCTACCTGGATTTAATTAAGCTGTCGCCGGTACCGTTTGCTGCGTATGGCAAGCTGGAGAACCAATACCATGTGATGTGCGCCAGTCCCGAGCGGTTTATGAAGAAAACGGGTGACCGTTTGATTTCGCAGCCTATCAAGGGAACTGCAAAGCGGGGAAAAACTGCTGAAGAGGACGAAACACTGAAACAGTCCCTTTTGCATTCGGAAAAGGAACGCGCGGAAAACGTGATGATTGTAGACCTGGTGCGAAACGACCTTGCCCGCAGCGCCGTTACAGGCAGTGTTAAAGTAGACGAACTGTTCGGGATTTATACTTTTCCACAAGTGCACCAAATGGTATCCACTATTTCGGGCACTATACGGCAAAACCTGCACTGGGCCGATGCCATAGCCCTTGCTTTTCCTATGGGCAGCATGACGGGAGCCCCCAAGGTAAAAGCCATGGAATTGATTGAGCACTACGAGGAAACCCGGCGGGGCCTGTTTTCCGGCGCCATCGGTTATATCACTCCCGGCGGTGATTTTGATTTCAACGTAGTGATACGCTCGCTGCTGTATACTTCTCAAAATCAATACTTATCCTACCAGGTAGGTGGGGCAATCACATATGATTCCAACCCTGAACAGGAGTACCAGGAATGTCTCTTAAAGGCAAAGGCGATACGCCAGGTTTGGGAATAATGGGGAAAAGTTAACCGCCGACTTTCTGTAGGGCGTATAAATTTGCTATTACAATTAATTCAACAAAAGGATGAAAAAATACCTGTTTACCGCCGTTGCGGTGTTAGCTTCGGTGGTGATGTTTGCCCAGGGCCAGTCTAAGGATGGCAAAAGCAAAACACCGGCAAAAACCAATGTTCCCAAGCAGG
>DASPJH010000656.1:0-4769 GCA_035628715.1 Bacteroidia bacterium | reverse complement strand
CAAATGTTGTTTTTAGTGGACGAAGATGGGTTTGCTACCGACTGGCCCGTGCGTCCACACGCCAGTGAAAATTGATTATCTTTACAATATGTTCAGGTTGTTTGAATTTTTCATAGAAGCAGTATTCTGGTTACTCCTGTTCCTTTCCCCGGTATTGCTGTTTGGTGCAATAGCATTGGCGGTGCATATAAATAACACCGAAAATGCAGTTGCAGCTACCGTGCTAATAATAACAGGTGCAATTGCAGGAATTATTTTCGCTGAATACATCCGCCGGAAACACGGGTGCTCAACTTATTTAAGCAAAATTTTTTCAACTCCCGATATAAAAGACGATCAAGACCTTTCAGATAGTAGTTCTGTTTCCAAAAAGTAATCCACCCATTTAATAATTTTTTCAGGTGTTATTTTCTGGATATCCAATGCTCCCGTCCAATCAAAGGGAACAGTTTCAATTCCCGGCGGGTAAACGCATTTCATATTAGGGTGCCTGTCAGCGGGGTATGGAAATACCCTGCGGTACGTAGTGCCGTTAAGCGCCATTACAATATTTCTTCCCAGCGAAGCGGCATAGTGTGCAGCCCCGGTTTCGTTTGTTACAATTAAGCTGCATTGGCTTATTACTGTAGCCAGCTGCATTAAATCCGTTTTACCGGTATAATTAATTATATTTTCTTTATGGCTAGAATAACCAGCTATTTTTTCAAATAACGTTACATCGTTTTTTGAACCGCACACCACGCTTTTTATCCCATATTTTTCAAAAATATGGTCGGCCACCGTTGCAAAATGTTTGGTGACCCACTGCTTTTGCTTGGCTGCCGAGCCGGGAAACAACACCACATAAGGCTGTTCAGGCATTTCTACCGGCGGTAATTTGGCAATATCAATATACGGTTTAGTAAAAGGTGATTCAGCGCCTGTTGCGGCCTCCATAAACTGGTTGCTAAAATCAAACTCGTGTATCTCAAAAGGCAGCCTGAAAACATTCGTATACGGTTTATCCACGTATTTCCGAAGCCATAACTTGGTTTCCCTGTTGCTCCGGTTAGTTGCCCATTTTTGCCGGGCCGGTATAACAGCCGCCATCACATTATCAATAAACGGGTTGCGGTAATTGGCAGGTGCCAGCACCATTTCCGGTTTTTTCAGGGATAGTTTTTTCAAAAATTCAGTCGCATAAGCTTCGTCCTTCATGTACTTGCGGCGTTCCAGCCATACAAACTCATCCACAAATTCAGCATCCCAGTTTTCAGCAATGTTCTTCCATAAAACATGCCCGATGAGTGTGATTTTATAGCCAGGTTTGGCCTTGCGCAAAAACTCCAGCATATTCCTGAATACTATATAATCACCGATATCATCCGTACGGATAATTATAATTTCCCTATCATACTGTGAAGGTTCTTTGTAAAGGGAAGAAACCAGGGCCAGCTTACGTTTTAAAAAAAGCTGTTCCTTTACCTTTCTTACAGGTTCCTTATATATTTTTTTCCAAAATAATGCGAAAAATCTAAACATAAAACTAACCGTCAATCATAACATCATATATTTCCCAGTCTTTAAAAAACACTTCAAAAAAATGGTTTTCATCATGAACTGAAGTATATGTTAAACTCCAACTGTAGGGTGTTTCGAACAAATTTGGAAGTGAAATGTTCTCCAGCGTAAACTCTCTACCGAATTCTTTTATAACTATTTTTCTATTATCAAAATTGTCAAAAAAATCGCTCTGTATTTTTTTACTGATTTCTTTTATTAAAACAGAATAATTTTTTTCAAGCTCTTCAAAAAAAGTTATGTATTCATTTGATGGGCCTGTTTCAGGACAGTCAATCAAAATATCAAACTCACAATTAAGGGGGCGAAAGTGTTTTTTCCCTTCAAAAAAACCACCATTCTTTGAGTTCTTCATCTTTTGGAAGTGAATTGTGCCAAAGTACGGGTGTTCAAATTTTATTCTTTTTGATTTAAGGAAGTCAAACAATCCCATTTTATTGCTGTTTCAAGTCGCAATATAAGTTAGCTTTCTATAAAATATTACCTTTACACCGACCCATGGAAATACAGGAAAACGTTTCGCTAAAACCCTATAACACTTTTGGAATTGATGTAAGCACCCGCTTTCTCGTTCCCATTACCACCCTTGATGATATCAGGCATGCTATCAGCCACCCGCAGCTGCAACGGCACGAAAGGCTGATACTGGGCGGCGGCAGCAACGTGCTGTTTACAAAAGGCTGGGACGGTATAACCCTTTTAAATGAGTTGCAGGACATTCAGATCATCAGTGAAACGGACGATGCGGTGCTGATTAAAGCTGCATCGGGTGAAAACTGGCATAAACTGGTGATGTTTTGCGTGGAGCGCGGGTATGGAGGTATTGAAAACCTGTCGCTGATACCCGGTACCGTGGGCGCCGCGCCGATGCAAAATATTGGTGCTTACGGTGTGGAAATTAAAGATGTGCTGCAATCGGTGGAGTTTTATGATTTTGGAAAAAAGGAGGTAATTACCTTCACCAATGAGCAGTGCGAATTTGGCTACCGCGAAAGCATTTTTAAAAAGGAACTAAAAGGAAAGGTGTTTATTCTTTCCATTATAATTAAATTAAATAAAAAACCGGTTTTTAATACTTCGTATGGGGCTATATCACAAACCCTGGAAGAAATGGGCGCAGCGCCTTCAATTAAGTCCATCAGCGATGCGGTAATACATATTCGCCAAAGCAAACTGCCCGACCCGGAAGTGTTGGGCAATGCGGGCAGCTTTTTTAAAAATCCTGAAATACCGACGGAAGAGTATTTAAGACTGAAAGAAAAATATCCTGACATGCCGGGATATAAAGTAACGGATACCATTACCAAAGTACCGGCCGGGTGGCTGATTGAACAGCTGGGGTGGAAAGGAAAAACCGTGGGCCATACTGGCAACCATGCACAGCAGGCGTTGGTGATTGTGAATTATGGGGATGCTACAGGCAAAGAAATTTATGCCCATGCTATGAATGTTATTAACTCGGTGAAAGATACATTTAATATCCAGTTAACACCTGAAGTGAATATTGTGTGACTTTTCAATGGAAAAAATATATTTCCTGGTAAACCCGATTTCAGGAGGGAGAAACAAGACCGGCTTTGACGAGCTGGTAAGAAAAACGCTCGATCTTTCAAAATACGATTATAAAATACAAAGCTGGGATAACCCTGAAAAGCTGGGTGAAATGTTAGATTCGGCCATAGCTGCGGGGTATACCACCATTGTGGCTGCGGGTGGCGACGGCACGCTTAACCAGGTAGCAGCCAAACTGGCCGGCACAAATATAAAAATGGGAATTGTCCCTATGGGTTCAGGCAATGGGTTTGCAAGGCACAACGGCATTCCCATGGATACTATGAGGGCCCTTGAACGGCTGAATACACCCACCGTTAAAAAAGTGGATACGATACTAATTAATAATCAGCGGTATGTAAACGTGGCCGGGGTGGGGTTTGATGCCCATATTGGTTATTTGTTTTCTGTGGCATCTGAACGCGGCTTTAAAACCTATGCTAAAATTGTTATCCGGGAATTGAGCAGGTTTGAATCGCAACGTTATAAACTGGTAATTGACGGAAATGAATATATTGAAAAAGCTTTTTTAATTTCTGTAGCCAATGGTTCGCAATGGGGTAATAATGCTGCCATAGCGCCGGAAGCCAGCACCCGGGACGGATTAATGGACGTGATAGTGATGAAACCATTTAAGTTTTACCAAGCGCCATTGTTAGCCTTTCAAATGTTTACAAAAAAAATCAACCGGAATAGTTTAATTAAATCATTTAAGGCTAAATCCGTTACCATATACAGGGAAGATAACGGAGCTGTGCATTTTGATGGGGAACCGGCCGAGATGGGCAGTGAGCTGGCTTTTAAAATAGAGCCTGCATCGTTGAATTTGTTGGTTTGATAATACTGTGATCTTCCCTTATTCCGAAATTTTCCTAAACCCTGCCCCTTGCCAGTTACTTCTTCCGAAGGAAGGGTCGGGTTTCAAGGGTTCAGCCAAAGAATGGAACTCGGTGAGCGAAAGCCAGTGATGCTCTTGTGGCATCAACTTTTAAAATTAAAAAATGAATCAAACAACCCTATTGAGAGTTGACATTCCCGGACGGAAACACCTTTAATTACCCGGTCAATCGGATGAACCATGCCTGCGCATGCGGTATTCAATGGCAAATGATTTAACTTTCCCAACACCGCATTGTTAAAAATTTAAACTTTGCGGTTGTAATTATGGCTACAATTAATCTTCCACCGCTGGCTGAGCGGATGCGGCCCCATACCCTAGACGATTACACAGGGCAGGAACACCTGGTGGGGGAGGGGGCGGTGCTGCGCAAAGCCATTGAAAACGGTACGGTGCCCTCGCTGATATTTTGGGGTCCGCCGGGTGTGGGTAAAACCACCCTGGCCCAGCTGATTGCCAACTACCTGGAGCTGCCGTTTTTTTCTCTCAGCGCCATACAGGCCGGGGTTAAGGAAGTGCGCGCGGTTTTTGAGCAGACGGAAACGGTGGGCAAAAGCATACTGTTTATTGATGAGATACACCGGTTTAACAAAGCACAGCAGGATGCCCTGCTATCAGCCGTGGAGCGTGGTAAAATAATATTGATGGGCGCCACTACCGAGAACCCCTCGTTTGAGGTGATATCGGCGCTTTTATCGCGGTGCCAGGTGTATATATTGAAACCGTTGGGGGATAAGGAGCTGGGCGATATTTTGCAACG
>DASPJH010000655.1:0-2712 GCA_035628715.1 Bacteroidia bacterium | reverse complement strand
TAAATACCTGCTGGCGATATGCAGGGTCATTATCGCCCAATGGGGCCATAGACATTATTACATTTATCTTCTCCCCCGCCGGTACTTCAGGATCGTCAAAAGCCAGCAGCATTTCCCTTATCGTATTTACACTATCCCCTTCATGGCGGTATATATTAGCCAGGCCGAAATGCGCAAGCCCGTTTTTAGGTTCAATAGAGAGTATCTTTTGGTAGTATTCTTTAGCTTTCTGGTGTTTACCCGCCAACGAGTATATTTCGGCCATAAGGCCCAGGTAGGGCACATGGTTAGGGGCTGTGTTCAGCAGTTTTTGAACCTCTTCAACGGCATTATCATATTTGCCCTGGTACAGGTATAAATCTTCTTTCTTGCGGATAATTTCTTCGGAAATGCCAAAACGGACTTCCATTTTATCCAGCATTTCTATGGCATCGTTGTGTTTTCCAGCCTGTACCAGCAAATCAACCGTTTCACTGTAATACTCAGAGTTGCCGGGCTCAAGCTCCACCAGCTTTTTATATATTTCGGCTGCTTCTGCACTTTTACGCTGTACTTTCAACGATAAAGCCTTCTCTTCAAGGTACCAGGTATTTTTTGGGGCTATATCAATAGCGGTATCAAGCATTGCCATACTGCCGGGTCTTCCCAGCTTGCTATAACATACCGATAACTGGTAATACACATCCGCTACGCCGCTGGTAATCCTAAGACACTGTTCGTACTTATCAGCTGCATCTTCGAATTTGCCAAGCAGGCGGGCTTTGGTAGCATCAAAAAAGAGGTTATCGAAGTGCATTTTATCGGCTTCGCTACTGAAAACAGGGTCGCCTTTGGAAAAACTTTTTGCAGGTTTTGAACCTGTGCTTTTCACTGAAGAACGGCAGCCAACCAGCAGCATTCCTGAAAATGCAAGAATTAAAAAGGTATTTAAAATCGTAAGACGCAAAGCAGAATTTCTTTATTAAACGTAATATTAATAAAAATGTTACGCAAAAGGTAAACAGCCAAAACTATTCCATAACTGAATAGTCGCTGATGCTCAGTTCATCCGCCTTACCATTATATGATGCATGGCTGCCTATCATACTGTTGGTAATGTTGGCTCCTTTAATCACTGTATTGTTTTGTACAATAGAATTGGATACTACCGAACCACTCACTGTACATCCATTGCCCAATGATACATAAGGCCCAACTACCGAATTGGTAATGGTTACTTTATCGCCAATGAAACAGGGAGGTATTATAGTAGAATTTTCTACAACCGGTGTACCCTTTACAATATTTTTCGTTTCGCCGGCCAGGTGTAGTACGCGCTGATTGGTGTATACTGTGGCATTTTTATTACCGCAGTCCAGCCACTCGTTTACCGTTCCGGGATGAAACTTCAATCCCTTGTTCTTCATGTTCTCCAGGGCGTTGGTCAGCTGGTATTCACCTTTGTCTTTAATATCATTATCCAGCAGGTATTTAATCTCATTGCGCAGGTTATCTCCGTCTTTAAAGTAATAGATTCCGATAATTGCCAAATCTGATATAAACTCAGTTGGTTTCTCAATAAACTCGCTGATATGGCCTTCAGGTGCAATTTTCACCACGCCAAACTGTTGCGGATTATCCACTTTATTAACCCATATAACGCCGTCTTTACCTGCATCCAGCTTAAAATCTGCACGGAAAATGGTATCAGCAAAAGCTATAATTACATTGCCCTTCAGGCACTCTTCAGCACAATACACTGCGTGGGCCGTGCCCAAAGCTTCGTTCTGGTAAAATATCTTTCCTGTGGCGCCAATGCTTTTGGCTATATCCAGTAAGCGTTGTTCTGTTTCCTTACCAAAATCACCAATAACAAATGCCACCTCTTCAATTTTCTCATTGCACATGGCAGCAAGGTCTTGCACCAGGTGCTCTACTATAGGTTTTCCTGCAACAGGAATCAAAGGTTTAGGAATAGTAAGCGTATGGGGCCTCATGCGTTTGCCCATACCAGCCATAGGTACAATAATATTCATGCGTCAGTATTAGTATAAAGTTTGTAAAGTCTATTTCACTCCTGTATGACCAAATCCCCCGGCGTTACGTTCGGTTTGTGTCAGTTCTTTTACTTCTGTCCAGCTGGCAGTTTCGTGGCTGGCAATAACCATTTGGGCAATCCTTTCCCCGTCGTTGATGGTAAATTCCTCACCCGATAAATTCACCAGCAGCACTTTCAGCTCTCCCCTGTAATCGGCATCAATGGTGCCCGGACTGTTGAGAACGGTGATTCCATGCTTATAGGCCAAACCGCTGCGCGGGCGTATCTGCGCTTCACAGCCTTGCGGTAATTCAATAAAAATGCCAGTGCCGATGAGCTTACGTTCCAGTGGTTTCAAAGTTTCAGGGACAGTAAGGTTAGCCCTGAGGTCCATTCCTGCTGAATATTCCGTTTGGTATTGCGGCAGCGGATGGTGTGAAGTATTTACAATCTTAACCTCGGTCAAAACAGGTGTTTTTTGAGTGTGCGAATTTAGTGTTTTAGGTTAACAATGTCGGATAATAAACGCATCCTGGACCTCTTTAAAACTGTTGCAACTGCTACGCATGATACAGTGTTACATTTGTTACTAGAGTCGCAAGGGCTTTAAAGGTTTAGACCCTGTTTCTGCCAACAGCAAGAGTGCATCCTGAATTTTAAAATTACTGTTACACTGTTACGGCCAGTTTTCTGTA
>DASPJH010000654.1:0-2657 GCA_035628715.1 Bacteroidia bacterium | reverse complement strand
ACTGGCAAATTAACCCTTACCGGAAAACTGGGAGATGTGATGAAGGAATCGGCCATAACGGCGGTAACCTTCCTTAAGGCTCATGCAAGCTATTTAAATATTAATCCAAAGCTGTTTGATCAACGGGATATCCACGTTCATTTCCCGGCAGGAGCCATTCCAAAAGACGGACCATCAGCCGGTATAGCTATACTAACCTCCCTGGCTTCCCTGTTTACGCAGCGCAAAGTAGCTCCTAAAATAGCCATGACCGGTGAAATTACCCTGCGTGGCAAGGTATACCCGGTAGGAGGTATTAAAGAGAAAATTCTGGCGGCCAAACGTGCCGGTGTGTCAGAGATAATCCTCTGTGAGAGAAACCGCAAGGACGTAGAGGATATTAAACCTGAATATTTAACAGGGCTTAAATTCCGTTACGTTGAAAATATGCTGGAAGTGCTGGATATAGCGGTTATTAAAGAAACCGTAAAAGAACCCATAGATTTATCCGTAAGGGAGGAAAGCCCAAATAAGGCCCCTGCCACAGTAGAAGTTCACTAAAAGAGCGGGCTACCGGTTTCTTTACTGCCGGAAAGCCCAGACAATATCACCTTCGGATTTGGTAGTGTACCCTTTTTGCCTGAGGTAAACTACCAGGTCCTCTGTATTTTGCTTTTCGCCAGAGCCTTTATGGGTTTCAATGGATAATGCTTTAATCTTGGCCCATACATCATCGTCGGCACCATACAGTATACTGTATTCCGAGCCTTCGCAGTCCAGCTTCAGCAGGTTAATCCTGTCAAGGTTATACGTTGCTATAATATTGGCAAGAGTGGTTGTTTCCACCTGCAATGTGTCAGAGCCGTGAGAAGTGTCAAAAATGGTGGCGCTGGTAGTAAACGAGTCGCTGGCATCATACTGAAGCGTGATATGTCCCTTTTCCCCGCTTACAGCTTTGTTAACAGGGGTAAAATCATATTCTTTGTGTTCCCGGCAATACTTTTCCAGCAGCCTAAAATTCATAGGCATCGGCTCAAATGCCAGCAGTTTCGCTTTTGGAAAGCGCATTAGCGAAAACAGCGAAAAGTACCCCACATTAGCCCCTATATCAATTATTACAGGTGTGTTACCCATCAGGTTACCGGGTAATCCTTTATAATAAACTTCATCCAGGAAACTCTCTTTGTAAGTTTGCACCAGGCGCGCCGGAACTTTGATATTCATGCCGTTTCGACATTTAAACGTAAGCCCGTCTGACTTTTGCCTGAAATACTTATACCGATAATAGTGGTGCCAGTTACTGTGTGTTTTAATAAGATTAATGATCCTCAAAGCAGGTTAAAATTGGGTTAGTTAAGTCAAATATAACCTAAGTTTTCCATTTCCCCTTCATCTTCGTATATTTGCCGCACCACCGCGGTCATGGTGAAATTGGTAGACACGCCATCTTGAGGGGGTGGTGCCGCAAGGTGTGGGAGTTCGACTCTCCCTGACCGCACAAACCCTTTTGAAGCTCTTGCATTTGCAGGGGCTTTTTGTTTTACCGCTTCTGTACAGTTATAATTAGAAGATTTTTTTACTTCAGAATTTATATCTTACCACTCTGTAAGATGAAACCCGTCCATATCTTATCCATACTGTTTTATTGCTGCTTTTTGTTGCCGCAACAGTTCGTTTCAGGACAGATACCCGGCATGAAGGTATATACGCAACTGGATGGTTATCCCGGCACGGTGGGATATGTAATAAATCAGGATAATCGCGGGTTTTTATGGATAGGCACTGACAAAGGG
The DNA here is from genome assembly GCA_035628715.1 of Bacteroidia bacterium. Classification (GTDB taxonomy): domain Bacteria; phylum Bacteroidota; class Bacteroidia; order UBA8524; family UBA8524; genus SB11. The sequence continues at coordinate 885 of DASPJH010000654.1, read as the reverse complement.
GCTGTATGCTTTGATGGCAAGAGTTTCAGAGTGTACGACGATCGGCACGGGCTTGCCGACAAAGAGATTATTGCGGCCGTACCAACCGGTAACGATAATGTAATGCTGATGCCCATACTTAATAACTTTTCGTATTATAAAAACGGACGGATAATTACAAAAAGCAGTGAGCTGAGAAAAATAAAGCACCGCGACATTAACAGACTGTTTTTTGATAAGCACACAAACAAACTGTGGCTTAGCGACGGTATAAGGGTTAACGATTCATTAAACTACTTTTATAACGACTCTGTAAAAACAATAAAACTCCCTTTTAAATCCTTTTTTACCATAAGCACTATTATAAACGACAAGGCATATATTTCCGTTCAGGATGACCAGTCAAAAACTGTGGTTTTTATGCGATACCACATCTACCGGGAGGTTTATGATACCCTGCATGTTGGTCCCGTTAATTTGAAATCAACCCTGTATACCATTTCAGAAAACGAAAAATATTTTGTTATACATGACTACGACGAAATAGATGTTTTTGAGCTTTCTTCCGACGGGAAACTTAAAAAAATAGCTGGTTTAAAAAGCAAACAGCCGGTAAGCAATACATATATTGACAAAAACAACCATTTGTATTCCACCTGTCAGAACGGGGGCCTGGAATATTGGGGAGCCATTAATAAGATTCATGAGAATAAGAAACCATATTATTTTTTTGATGGCATAATAATAAATCATGTATGGATAGACCATCATAATAACAAGTGGTTCACCGCCAAGCACAATGGGTTGTTATTTGTTTCGGAAAAACATTGGGAAAACGCTTTGTTTATACAGCAAAAAGTGTTGCCATCTTATACTCCCGCGGCTATTTCAGGAGACAGTACCGGT
>DASPJH010000653.1:0-4214 GCA_035628715.1 Bacteroidia bacterium | reverse complement strand
GTTGTGCTTGCCTTTGAGGGCGAATTCTTCTATAAACATAGTAAAGGGATTTGGGTCGGATTCAGTGAATTTGATAATCATTTGGTTCCCTTCCAGCCATGCGCCGTAGGGAAGCGTTTTGTATATGCTGAAAGGCATGGGTTTGCCTTTGCCCTGCTGTAAATGCAGGTTTTGTACGGTCAGCTCGTCGTCGGCACAGTAAATAAAAAGTCCTTCAGCGGTTTGATTTTGGGTAACCCTGAATTTGGAGTCAACATAATTCTGCAATTCGTATTCGTACCGGTCCAGGTGGTCGGGCGTGATATTGCAGATAACCGCGTTGGCCGCATTCATGCTATACGTATTATCCAGTTGGAAGCTGCTTAGCTCCAGCACGTAATGTTCGTGAGCATTTTGTGCCACCTGGCGGGCAAAACTCTGGCCAATGTTGCCACCCAATCCCACATTCAAACCTGCTTTTTGCAAGATATGGTAAGTGAGGCTGGTGGTAGTGGTTTTGCCGTTGGTTCCGGTGATGCAGTGTAGTTGTGCGTTAGTATAGCGACAGGCAAACTCAATTTCGGAAATAATGGGAGTGCCTTTTTCTTTCAGGGCTTTTACCAACGGAGCCTTATCCGGTATGCCAGGGCTTTTAATTACCTCGTCGGCATCCATTACCAGGTCGTCGGTGTGTTTACCTTCTTCCCAGGCCACACCAATGGCATCCAGTTCGGCTTTGTATTTGTCAGCAATGGTGCCTTTGTCTGATACAAACACACCAAAGCTTTTGGCCTTTGCCAGTACCGCCGAGCCTGTGCCGCTTTCGCCTGCGCCTAATATGACTATACGTTTGGTCACTTATCGTATCTTCAGTGTTATTACGGTCAGGATGGCAAGAATGATCCCTACAATCCAGAACCTTGTTACTATTTTGGGCTCAGCATAGCCCGACTTTTGGTAATGGTGGTGCAGGGGCGACATTTTAAAAATGCGCCGCCCTTCGCCGTATTTCTTTTTGGTGTATTTGAAATAGGCTACCTGTATCATTACGCTTAAGTTCTCTACCAGGAAAATTCCGCACAGGATAGGTATCAGCAGCTCTTTACGGATGATAATGGCGAATATGGCGATGATACCCCCTAGCGAAAGGCTGCCCGTATCGCCCATAAATACCTGCGCAGGGTAGGAGTTGTACCAGAGGAAACCCACACAGGCACCCACAAAGGCACCGGCAAAAATCACCAGTTCGCCCAAGTGAGGGATGTACATAATATTGAGGTAATCGGCAAAAATTTTGTTGCCGGATACCCAAGCCAGTATACCCAGCGTGGTGCCTATTATAGCTGAAGTACCGCCCGCCAGCCCGTCAATACCATCGGTAATGTTTGCTCCGTTTGAAACCGCAGTAATAATGAATATCACAATTGGTATATATATTAGCCAAGCCCAGTCCTTATAATCTTTACCTGTCCAACTGATAAGGGTAGAGTAATCGAACTCTGTTTTTTTCAAGAAGGGAATAGTGGTTTCTGTGGATTTTACATCCCTGGTATAGTACGTTTTTTCGTTAATAGTTTCTTTTTTCAAAGCAGAAATTTCCAGCCCTGCTTTTTCCGCTTCATAGTCGGTATATACCTCGCGCACTACCGCGTCAGGGTGAAAATATAGAATTGCGCCTGCTATCAGACCTACGCTCACCTGCCCCAGCACTTTAAACTTGCCTGCCAGTCCTTTTTTATCTTTTTTGAATACCTTGATGTAATCGTCCAGGAAACCAATTAACCCCAGGCAAACCGTAACTACGATTATTAATATGATATAGATATTCGTAATTTTGGCAAACAGCAGGGTGGGAAGAAGAATTGCAGCCAGAATGATTAGGCCACCCATGGTAGGAGTACCTTGTTTTTTAGCTTCGCCTTCCAACCCGAGCTGACGTACTGTTTCAGCCACTTGGAGACGCTGAAGGCGGTCAATAAGGCTTTTGCCCAGCAATAGCGATATTACCAGCGATAATATAATCGCAAGGCCAGCCCTGAACGAGATGAACTGAAACACCCCGGCTCCGGCAAGATCGAACTGGCGATCCAGGTAATCAAACAGGTAATACAGCATATATTATCTTCTTTTTATATCGCTCGCAAAGCCGCTAGGCCGCTAAGTTCTATTCTTAAAATACCCCATAAATCCCCTAAAGGGACTTTTGCCAGGTAGCCACCCTGGATGTTTCCCGGCTTTCTCTTTTGGTTGCCCCCTGGTTGGCCCCTTTAGGGGTCGGGGGTAAACTCAATCTTCCCACAATTCATCGTCAACCTTCAAGTCTTCACCTTTCAGGCCTCAGGGTGACAACGAATTGTTAACCCTTACCGCAATCAGCTAATTATCTAATCATCACATCATCTAATCCTCTCACCCCATTACCGAAACAACTCCTCCAAAACCGCCCGGTCATCAAACGGATGTTTCACCCCTTTGATTTCCTGGTAGGTTTCGTGGCCTTTGCCCGCTACCAGTATGATATCTCCCTTATTGGCCAGCGTTACAGCGGTTTTAATCGCCTCTTTCCGGTCCGTTATTTTTAATGCTTTTTTATAATGCTGTCCGGGCACCCCCTTCATCATATCTTCCAATATGGCCTCCGGGTCTTCGTTCCGGGGATTGTCTGAGGTAAATATGGCCCGGGTGCTCAACTCCACGGCTATTGCCGCCATTTCAGACCGTTTGGCAGCATCGCGGTTACCGCCGCATCCAATTACCGTTATCAGTTGCTCGTTTTTAGTGCGTACCTGGTTAATGGTTTCCAGTACATTTTTCAATGCATCGGGCGTATGCGCATAATCCACAATACCGATGATTCCTTCATCTGATTGTATATACTCAAACCGGCCTCTTACCGGCTGAAGTTTGCTAAGTCCCATTATCACCTGGTCCTTACTTTCGCCTAACAGGAAAGTGGTAGCGTACACCGCCAGCAGGTTATAGGCGTTAAAATGCCCTGTGAGACGGTACCAGGCTTCCTGCCCGTCAATCTCCAGCAACATGCCGCGGAAATCCTGTTCTATTATTCTCGCCCTGAAATCGGCCATGCCCCGCAGGCTGTATGTATAGCGGGTGGCCTTGGTGTTCTGCACCATTACGCTACCGTTACGGTCATCTTTATTGATAAGGGCAAAGGCCTCACTGTCCAGTTCGTCAAAAAACTTCTTTTTCGCTTTGAGATACTGATCAAACGTACCGTGGTAATCCAAATGATCGTGAGTGATATTGGTAAATATACCCCCCGCAAACTTCTGCCCTTTAATACGCTCCTGGTGGATGGCGTGGCTGCTACATTCCATGAACACAAACGAGCAGCCCGCGTCGGCCATTTTTCTCAAGAGTGATGTAAGGCTGATGGCGTCAGGCGTCGTGTGGGTGGAGGGTATAGGTTGTTTACCAATAACATTTTGTACCGTAGAAACCAGCCCGCACTTATAGCCAAGGTTGGTGTACAGTTCATATAATAAGGTGGCGACAGTGGTTTTACCATTGGTGCCTGTTATGCCCACCAGCTTAAACTCTTTTGAAGGATGGCCGTATAAATTGCAGGCCACAGGGCCTACCACGGCATTGGTATTATCTACTATTACCCAAGTGACTGAGGTGGCCGCATCGGCGGGCCGTTCTTCACACACAATGGCTGAAGCTTCCTTTTCAATAGCTGCAGGTATAAAGGCATGCCCATCCGCAATACTTCCCCGCACGGCAAAAAATACCGAGCCTTTTTCCACCTTACGTGAATCGAGACAAAGTGAGGTTACAGGAATACTAGTATCCCCGGTTACCGATTTGGCTTTTATACCTTTTAATATGTCAGCTAACTGCTTCACTTTAATTCTATGTATATGGTCCCGCCCTTTATAATCCGAACGCCCGGCTGCAACGATTGCTTACGCACTTTGCCGCTTCCGCTGTACCGCACCCGCATACCCGCATTTTCAATCATATATACAGCGTCTTTCAGGCCCATTCCCGTAACATCGGGTACCAGTCCATTTATCAGTTTACGTTCGTTTATTTTCAAGGCCTGGTCGGCGGTTTTGGCAAATACCCAGGCATCATCGTCCACTTCCCCTTCGGTTTGCGAGGATATTCCTACACCGTTCAGTATGTCTTTCAGGTCGCTTTTTTGAGAAACCTTGGGGCTTGGCAACACAAATGCGGATTGTATATTTTTCTTTTCTATGTCGAGGTGC
>DASPJH010000652.1:0-3256 GCA_035628715.1 Bacteroidia bacterium | reverse complement strand
GGAGTTCAGGGGCGATGACATTTATATTCCTTCGCAGGAAAAGTACAGGGTGGATACTTTTATGGACGGTTCCATACTCACAATAGCTGACGGGCCGTGGCCGTTGTTCACACCGGACCTTATCAGTATTATGCTGGTAGTGGCCACGCAGGCAGAGGGCAATGTACTGATACATCAGAAGATGTTTGAAAGCCGGTTGTTTTTTGTAGATAACCTGATAGATATGGGAGCCCAGATAATATTATGCGACCCGCACCGGGCGAGCGTTATGGGGCTTAACCGCCGCTCACCGCTCAGGGGAATAAATATGTCATCACCGGATATACGGGCAGGGGTGTCCTTGCTGATTGCTGCCTTATCGGCCACTGGTAATAGTATTATTCATAACATTGAGCAGATTGACCGTGGGTATGAGAATATTGACGGGCGTTTGCAGGCCTTGGGTGCGCAAATCACCCGCCACGACTAACCACTTTAAAAAATTTTAAAACAGGTATTATTTTTGAAATAGTACTTATATATAATGACCACTGAACAAATGAAAAAATATGCTTTGTATGCTATTCCGCTTATAGCGATATTAGGGATAGGTGTAGGCTTTGCAATGGATATCAGTAAAGATGCTGCTGCTAACGCTGCACCCAAAAAGATAGCTTCCAATCCTCCAAAAGTTGGTGATATGGCTCCTGAAATTGCCGAGCCTAACCCGGAAGGCGATACCATTAAACTGTCTTCTTTAAAAGGAAAAATTGTATTGGTTGATTTCTGGGCATCATGGTGCGGTCCCTGCCGGAGCGAAAACCGGAACCTTGTTAAAACCTACAAGAAGTTTAAAAACGTCCAGTATAAAAACGCCAATGAGTTTACTGTATACAGTGTATCCCTGGACGGTAGCGAAAGCTCATGGAAAAAAGCTATTGAAAAGGACCAGCTTACCTGGGAGTATCATGTATCCGATCTTGCCCACTGGGAATCAGCTCCTGCCGCCACTTATGGTGTAACAGGCATACCCATGAACTTTTTGCTGGACGAAACCGGTAAAGTGGTTGCTACCAACCTGCGTGGTAAAGACCTGGATAAAGAGCTGGAAAAGCTGCAATAAGCGTTCGTTATAAACTGTAATTAAATATACTGGGGCAATTTTGCTTTTGTGAGCAAAGCTTCAAATTTTGCGGCATTTAAGGGCTTTTCAATATAGCCTGTAACAAGGTTATAGCTGTTAGCTCTTGCTTTATCTTCCTGGTAAACTGAGGACGACAGCACAAATACCTGTATCTGTTTCTTAATTTTTGCATCCAGCTTTTCCAGTTCATTCAAAACGTCCCACCCGGCCATAACCGGCATGTTAATATCCAGCAGTACTATAACCTTTAAAGATTTGGAAGGATTAAGCTTTTTAATGAAGTCCACTCCGGCTTCAGGATCTATAAAATCCTTTATACGGGGATAATTGAGTGTTTTTTTGATAGTTGCAATGGAAATGATATGATTTAGAAGGTCATCATCCACCAGTACAAATAATGTGTTATTGCTCATGACTGTTTTGCATAATTGAAACGGTAGACAACTACTAAGTTACCAAAGAATTACAGCGCGCGGCAGTATTTTATATAAAAAGGGCTTATTATATTTAAGCTGCGGTTTTTTTAATGTAAACAGATTGCCTTCCTGATGCAAACGGTATCTGAAACAACATCACTAAGTTAGTAATTCATACAATTTAATTCTGAGTCAATGCCTGTAAACGCTAATTATTTACCGTATAGTTAAAGAGCATGTAAGTTGGCGGTGGTATATTTGTATGGAGGTTTTTATTGAGGCACACATATTCTGTATGAAAGTTTTGTTTGTTTGTTTGGGCAATATATGCCGTTCCCCTATGGCAGAAGGTGTATTTAAGCACCTGCTGGAGAAAGAGGGATTAACTGATAAAATAGTTGTGGATTCTGCGGGAACATCCCGCTATCATGTCGGCTGCCCGCCCGATGCAAGAATGTGTAATGTGGCGCAAAACAAAGGCATTGCACTTAATCATAAAGCCCGCCAGCTCAGCTTTGGCGATTTTTATGATTTTCATTACATAGTTGCTATGGACCGCTCCAATTTTGCGGATATAATTTGTGAAAAACCAGTAAATAATGACTACCGTGCAAAAATTGTGCTGATGCGGGATTTTGATCCTAATCCCGAAGATCGCGATGTGCCCGACCCATATTACGGGGGAAGTGATGGGTTTATTAATGTTTACAACATACTGCACCGTAGCTGTAGTGAGTTTTTACGCCACATAAAAGTGGAAATGATACTTAAAGAGCCGGTAATTGTAAAATAAGATACTTTTCTTTTCCCTTTTTCGTTTACAAAAGCACTGTTAAGCCAATCACTTTGGGACCAATTTACTTTCCTTTACTTAAGTTGGCATTTAGCTTTAATTACCATATTTTGCAAACTGCAACATATTTTAGAAACACTCTTCAAAATTTAACATGAAAAAAATCCTGCTCCTCGCTTTTATTTCCTTTTCACTTTTTGCCAATGCACAACAGAAAGAGAAAAAATATCAGAGTCTTATGTGGGAAATTACAGGCAATGGGCTTGCCAAGCCTTCATACCTGTATGGCACCATGCACGTGCCTGATAAGCTGGCGTTTCACCTTGGCGATACCTTTTTTATGGGTATCCAGAATGTGGATATGGTAGCGCTTGAAATTAATCCCGAAACCTGGGTAGACGATATGCTGGCCTACGACCCCTATACCTTTTGGGGTGACAACATGTTTTACTCAAACTGGGGAAGAAACAATAAAGACGATAAAGAAAAGGAACGCAATGAGGCTATTGCAGCAGCTTTGCGTAGCGACCCAAGCCTGATAAACTATTACCTGTACCGTAGCCAGGGATATACTGGGAATTTTGAGGAACGCACATACCTGGATTTATACATTTTCCAAACCGGGAAAAAACTGGGCAAGCAGGTGGCAGGCCTTGAAAAAATGGACGAACTGATGCTGATGCTGGAGGAAGCCGAACGCGCCAGGAACGAAGAGTATAAATACAAGGAGAACGACTATAACTACGATTACGACGAAGATTATATGAGCTTTGGCGAGATTCTGGAAGACGCTTACCGCCGTGGCGATTTGGATATGCTGGATTCACTGAACATAGCGGACGGCACTCCCGGATACCTGGAATATATGCTGTACCGCCGTAACCAGAATATGGCTGACCGCATGGATACCATTATGCGCCAGAA
>DASPJH010000651.1:0-2924 GCA_035628715.1 Bacteroidia bacterium | reverse complement strand
GCGGCGGATTGTCATTCCCTTGATGAAGGGAATCTGTGGGTGTTATTTCTTTTTTAAAAGTTGATGTTACTAGAGTATCAAGGGGTTCAAACTGTTCCCTCACCCCTGAATCAGAAGGACGGTTCAATAGCTCAACACTTCCCCTCTCCTGAAGGAGAGGGGCGACGTTCAAGGGTTCTGCCGCATCATTAATCGGGGGTGAGGGAATATTCTCAAAAGTTGATGTCACTAGATTATCAACGGTTCCCGACCGTTTAAAATCTCTGACGTCGTATTTTTTCAGCACCCTGTCCACCCGTTTTTTGTTGGTCTTTAGCTGGTCGGCTATCTCGGCGAGTCGGAGTTCCGGTTGATTAAGGCTAAGCTCAATAATCTTCATTTCAAAATCAGTTGGCGGAGTGGCGGTATGTTCTTGCTCCGTTCCAAAGCCGGTAAAGTGGCAGCCGGTGAAGTTGTGCTCTTTGCTCAAAGTAAATTCAGCCACGTGGTTTGCATGATAAGTTTGCTTGCCGCCTTTGGTTTTCAGCTGCACCAGGTAGCGGGTATCAGTACCTTTCTGGCTAAAGTTCATGGCAAAAATGCTGTCGGTCATGGTAGTAAGCAGCTTGCCTGCCCGGTTAGGGGTAATTTGTTTATGGGCCGGGTTGCCTTTCAGGTTGCTAATCAAAAGGACAGAAAATCGGTTGTTGGCCTGCAATTCTTTAATGGCAGCTATTGCATAACTTTCGGACATGAAGCATTTCCAGTAATCGAGGTTATTGATAATAAGTACTCCGTCCTGGTGGGGAGCCAGGGTGGTGTTCAGTTCCCGGAGGAAGTCCTTTCGCATGCTGGTATACCCGCGGAACTTTTGGTGGAACCGGACAACGTTAAAATTCTCATGAAACGGGTACGGCTGCTTGCCGTCCATTGAATACCGGCGGGCAAATTCATCGTGGTTACCTTCAAAATCCAAAAACACAACCGGCCGTGCTTCGCTGTCGAGTCCAAAGTCGCCAAGCTGCTTGCCGCGACTTATAGAGTCGGCAATCTGCATAGCCAGTATAGAGCGCCCCGAACCTTCCGGACCGCACAAAACTGCAAAGTCATTCTTATAAAAAAATTCACCGAACAGCCGTTCTTTTTTGGGTGCTGCTTCCATAGGCGGCAGGCAGTTCCGACCTTTCAGCGAGTCGAACATCTTCTGGTAACCGTAATTGATAGACATAGTATTATTCTGGTTGATCAGAGAGTAATTGGAAAAAGGTGTTTTTGTTACCGTTTTTACGCAAGTTTTTTTCGCAGCGGCGGGGAGACAAACAAAACACCCCCTGTATTCCCCTTAATAGGGAAAAAGCGGCGCACGGCCCGTTGAACGCCGTGCGTATACCACCTGGAATTCAGAATTTAAGTTCATAATTTTAATTTAAACATCAGTATTTTACGTTTTCCTGACAAAAAAATACAATTCCATCGTTTACCTTTGCACTCCTTTTTGGAATTAAAGTAAAACACGTTTAAAATTTAAAACAATGCTGAAGCGCAGTAACATATTACACAGTAGCAGCCCGTTAGGCTGGCTATGCGTCCGTGCGCCAAAGCATAAAAGTTGATAATAAAAAACTTTTTCGCCCCGATATAAGGCCCCGGACGCTTACAGAAGTTTCCGGGGCTTTTTTGTTTGTATTTTATCCTGGTTGTTTAACTCACCCCTAAACGGCCAGGAGGTTGAGCACCAGCGCTGCCCCTCTCTTTTTGCAATTAGAGAGGGGCGACTTTAGGCACTTGAACCAAAGCAATAAACCGGGGTGAGTTAAAAAGAAAGCTAATGGCTAAGAACATTAAAATAAGCAACCACGACCTGGCAGCGCTGGGAATATCAGATATTACCCTATTGAAAGAACTGGGTAAGATTGCCAAGGGGATGGTTAAAAAACAGGGGGCAGACAAAAAGAAAGTGCTGGCCCTTGTAAAAGAAGTGTGGGACGCGCCGGAGGATGCACCGGCAGAAAATCCCTTTTCAGGGCTGGCGGATGAGATTATAGATTATAAGAAAACCATTTCGCCGGTAATGAATGAGGTGGCGTGGAAACTGCACAGCGGGCTGGATTTTTCGGTATATGGAAGTGATTTTATTGATCAGCCTACCATGCACCAGATGCAGATGGCCATGAAGCTGCCCATTACCAAAGCGGGCGCTTTAATGCCGGATGCACACGTAGGTTACGGGTTGCCCATAGGAGGTGTGCTGGCTACGGACGCTAACGTTGTGATACCCTATGCTGTGGGCGTTGATATAGCCTGCCGTATGTGCCTGAGCGTGTATGACCTGCCAGCTACACTACTGGACACTGACACCGCCCGGTTTAAAAAAATGCTGCAGGAGCATACCGTGTTTGGCAGCGGCGGTGAAACAAAGGTGAAGTACGACGACACGCTGTTTGACCGTGACGAATGGAACGCCACCCGAATGCTTAAAGGACTGAAGGACAAGGCCTGGCGACAGCTGGGCTCATCGGGAACCGGGAATCATTTTGCGGAATGGGGAGTTATAACTATTGAGAAACCAGACCCTTCCATGAATATTCCTGCCGGTGAATACCTGGCCCTGCTTTCGCACTCGGGTTCACGCGGGTTTGGCGCAAATATTGCTAATCATTACTCACGTATTGCAATGCAAAAAACCAGGCTTGTAAACGAGGTGAAACACCTGGCTTGGCTGGACATGAATTGCGAAGAGGGGATGGAATACTGGTTGGCCATGAATCTTGCCGGCGACTACGCCAGCGTCAACCACCACGAGATACACAACAAAATTTCCAGGGCGCTGCGGCACCAGCCTATTGCAAGGGTGGAAAACCACCACAACTTTGCATGGAAGGAAACGCTGGCCGACGGAACGCCGGTAATAGTGCACCGTAAAGGAGCAACACCGGCGGGAGAAG
>DASPJH010000650.1:0-8626 GCA_035628715.1 Bacteroidia bacterium | reverse complement strand
GGTGAAACGCTTAGGCGGCTACTTGGGAAAAGCCCCTTTAGGGATTTAGGGTAACAGGTTTACAGAATGGATACAACTTTTTAGCGCCATACCCACTCTATGTACTAATTTTATAATATGAAAAAACTTTACACCTTATTCGCTTTCGCTATAATAACGCTTTCAACACGGGCTCAATACACCTTAACCACCCTTTCGGGACAAACCTATACCGAAATTACAAGCGCCACATTTGAGATACCGGATACATCGCAATACTGGGGCAATATTAACACCAAGCCCGATATGACGTTTAAGTCGTTTGGCAAGTCCTACAACCTGGCTGATGATGTGTTTATCCCTATTTTAGAAGGGTATGCATACTTTTTTAACCCTACCCGTTCTACTACCGTGTATGGCGCCAAAGGTGATTTCAGGGCACGCCCGGGGAGCAACCAAACATCTATGTTCTCTTTCAAAACGGAGACGGTAACCGGTGAAAAAGCTTTTATAATGCAGTGGAAAAACATGGGGTTTTCTGCCGGAGATTCCAACGACTTTATAAACTTCCAGGTTTGGCTGTATGAAAACTCGGGCATTATAGAAATGCACTACGGCCCGCAATCCATTAAAAACAACATTTGGATTGGCGGCGCTAACGGCCCTGTAACCGGCCTGTTGGAAATGGACCCCAACTTTACAATCCTTTATAACCGCATCTGGCTTACCGGCAGCGGCACAAATCCTGAAGACAGCACCGGGGGACTGTTTCTTGAGCTTTCCTCACCTCCAACTGCCGGAACCGTTTACAGGTTTGCCCCAATTATCTCTTCCGTACCTGAAGTTCCCAATGGAGAATTTGCCATATATCCAACGCTTGTTAGCGGTGAAGCGACTGTAAATATCAAGGCTCCTGCAAATAACCAATATACTGCTACGATATACGCCACCACCGGCCAAAAAGTGAGTGAACAGGCCGTAATTGATGGCACTGTCTCCTTAACCGATCTGCCTGCAGGCGTATACCTATTGGCAGTGGCAACAAACAACGCTGTAATATATTCACAAAGAGTGGTAAAAGTGGATTAAGGTTACTTTCCCGATACAGAAAGTAAGTTTTGAGTGTTTACAATAGTTTGGAAACAACAAGGTACAAATAGGGTACAAATCTGAACAAAAAATAACTTTATACCGGTAAACGTGTAAACCCTGTTTCAGAAATTATAAGGTGGTCTAAAATATCAATTTTCAAAAGCTGGCCACCCTGTTTAAGCTGGTGGGTTAAGTTTATATCTTCAGCACTTGGCGTTAAGTTTCCTGAAGGGTGGTTATGTACAAGTATAATCCTGCGTATATTTTTTGCGGACGCTAAGTGAAAAACGTCTAAAGGTTCTATTACTGCCTTGTTTAAGCTGCCCAACGCTACCAACTCAATAAACTCAATTACATGGGCAGTTGTCAAACCAATTACCCAAAAATGTTCTTTTTGCCTGCTAAGTTTGTTTTCCCGCTTCAAAATAGCTTGCATAATAGTAAACACGTCGTCACTATTAGCAATCCTTATCTTTTGTTCTTTGGTTAAGCGGACGTTCATTTAAACGGTCAAATATAAATCTTTTACACGCGTACGCGTACGACATTGATTTTATCTTTGATTTTGTCCACCTAACAGCCAAAGAACTGCTTTGTATTTGTGATACGGTAGTAAATATATTTTCGGTGGCCTCTCTCTATTTCAAACCCTAATCTGGTGAGTAACTGTGTATACCTATGTACGCTTTTTTTGCTTACCTGTACATGGCTTGCTATTTCTGCAATACTTCGCCACTGGTTTAAGTAAACTATCAGCTTCAGTATACGTTCCACCCGGCCAATATTGGCAATTTTGCTGCTGTTAATTTCAACACTCATTCCGGTTGCTCTTATTGTGCCGTTCATTGCAATTGCGTTTTAAGTAAATACAGCCGGTCTAAAAAGGGAATAAATGTGGGGTTGCCATTATTTGCCTTTACCACTTCAATATGTGATTGTATGAACTGTACCGGGTTGCTTATGGTTTCACCAGGGCTTAATTTAACCGGGTGAGTAGGTATTACCGCTGTTGCAAAAAAGGTTTCCAGGTCGCTTATTTGGTTATCCCAACTTTGCTGATTAACCGGGGCTTGCACGGCTCCAGGTTCAAAGGAGTTTTCCGGTTTTTCAGGTGTCGGGTTCATTACTACGGTTTCAGGCTTTACAAAGTCAAGATAGCTAAACCGCAATAAATAATCTGCAATATCCAACCCCTGTTCTTTTTCGTCTTCGCTTGCATGGGTTTCTAAATAGTCCGATACAACCCAACGGGGCGAAATTGCTTTTGCCTTTGTCTGCCATTTTGCGTGCCCCTTCAGGTCGGGGAAAAGTAAAACGGTTCTATCCTTAATTGCCTGGCATTTGATAGCCGATAAATCAGCAAGGTTGCCTACTGCTAACCAAAGGTAATCCGGTAAATATTGACTTGCTATTACGGCTGTTTTCTCGCTTTCCACTAAACAAACTGTTTTCGCCGGTTCGTGGGTTAATAGGTGCTCACCAAATAGGCACTGTTTTAACTCAAAATTAGCGTCTTTAACAAACTTGTGTGCCCATGTGATATGGTTAAACGGTTCTTTTATTCTTTTGCCTGTATTGGGGTTATAAAGCATTATTTTACCGGTGCGCACATTGCCCGCCGTATCCACCTGCCAAAATGCGGTTGCCCCTGGCCAATGTTTTGACGTACCGATTTTATACCGGCTTATCAGCATTTGGGCGGCTTCAGCCCCAAACTGTGTGTGCAGGTAAGTTGCAAAATGGTTACTGTGGTAGTTTTTCAGGCTTTGTTCAAATACTCCAGGTGCAATGTAGGTTGGTTTCATTTGTCCAGGTGTTACGGCGCGGCGGTATACAGGCCGTGCGCAATCAGTAATTTTGTTATCAGTAAAGTATTGCTTGGGTGTATAGTGATAGTTGCAATTGTTCAGCCGTTCGCACCTGCCCACGTTGGGGGCAATATCTTCACCCGTTTCAGCATCAATGTACCGGCTGAAGGTATGGGACTTATTACAGGCCGGGCAATGGTAACGGCTCTTTAATCCTTTGTACGGCTGTAATATGTATTTAGGGGCTTTCACTCTTTTTTATAGACTTCAGAAAAATGTTTGCAGTGTCCTTTTTATGGCCTCCAAAAACTCCAGTTTCTCTTTTTTATGGTCTCGGAAAAATCATTTTATCGTACAGTTCGTACTATTCGTACTCAAGTACGAAAGGTGCGAATAGTGCGAGGTCATTTAATCTTTTATATTTTTTAACCATTTCCTTACGGCACTTTCTGAAACTCCATATTTTTTAGCAATTTCAGTATTTGGTAAACCCTGCTTTTTCAACTCTAATACTTCTGCTAACCTATTTTGTTTATCCGTGTCGGTAGGTTGTTTCAGGTGTTCACGTTCAGTACCAGAGTCCATAAATTCAAACTGTAAAAAATTAAACGGTTTGCTTATTTGGCATACACAAACATTATCAGCATCATAAATGGCTTCAGTATTTCGCTGTTTTACCTGTTTCAAATACCGTATACTACCGTCGGCTGTACTTTCCCCTATGGCAAAGGCACTATCGCAAAAACTAATCAGCATTTTGCTGCCCTGTAAATCATTGCGGGTAATTGGCTTTGTTAAATCCCTTTTAGGTGTGTGTGCTAATGCTAAAATTGATAACCCGTATTTTGTTTTTAGGGCTTTCAGGTGTTTCATTAACGGCAAAGCATCTTTGGCTTTTTCCGTTTCATTTTTCAGGTAGGTAAGGTTATCAATTATTAAAATTTTCGCCCCTGTTTCTTTTATTACCTGTTCAAAGGAATCATTCAGATAGTCTTCAGCGTTACTGTATTGTTCAGGTAAAATTGCATCAGCACTTATTTCAGCCCTTCTAAAATCCGCACTAAACAAGTAGTGTTCTTTATAATCATTTGAATAGCGGACTTCAAACTGCTTATCTGAGAGCTCAAAATCAAAATACAATACTTTTTGTGCTCCGGTTGCAATCTTAAATCCAGGTATTGCAACGCCCCGGCTGATACTGTCCCCAATTTGAACGGCTAAAATAGACTTGCCTAAATTGGTATCAGCAAACAATATACACAGTTCACTTTCAAACCAAAATTCACTAAAAAGCATTTTAGGAATAGGGCGGTTTTTTGCGGCTTCAATCCATTGGTTAGCTGACTGAACTTTAAATAAACCAATATCTGAATTAACGCTACCTTCCAGGTACGCTAATTCATTTTGCAGGCCGTCAAGTGTAATACCGGGGTTTACTTTATCAGTTTGCATAATAAGCCCCCCCGGTGGTTGCAATGTGTATTAGTAACTCCAGGGTTTCAGGCCGAATGCCAAACCGGGTGGCAAGGGTTTGCACCAGTGCCGGGCTGATAGGCTCTAAAGTGGGCACAGTTTGCAAAAACGCCCAAAGGTCTGTACCTTTACCGTAGCACTTTACCAAAGGACTACGGCGCGTAAATTTATGTATCAGCATAAGTTTACGCTTTTTTATTTTTTAGGTACTGTTCAGCTTCAGCCGCCGTTTCTGCGGTGGTTTTTTTACGGCCTGCCTTTATCCAGGCGGTTAATTCAGCCTTTGAAAAATACAGCCGTTTGCCCCGTTTGTTTACCGGTATTTCAGCCCGTGAAACTAAACTGTATATTGTAGGTACTGAAAGGCAAAGCAGTTGGGCTGCCTGTTTAATGGTTAAAAGTTCGTCGGCTTCAGGTGTGGCAGCGTGGCTTTGGGGACTTTCATTTATAGCCTTGCTTACTGCCTTTTGGATAATTGCAAAAAGTTGCTCGCTATCCAGTTGTATTATAATCATTTCTTTGTCCGATTGTTACGGTACAAAGGTTTGATAGTGTGCAATCTGATAGCATAGACCTAATATTAGGTGTTGTTATTAGTTAGTGTCTTTCATGCCAAATATTTTGAATGGCTGTTTTCATTTTTTCAAATATTTCAATGTTTGGCTCCAACTCACCTTCTTTTATAGCTTGTGATAAGCTGGTATCATAATCTGATAGATTAATATTAAAAAATTGCCCGGCGGCTATCATAAACTCCTTTTTTGGCGGGACTTGACCATTTAAACCTTCAATTTTCTTTAGTTCATACAAGGCATTTAAAACCCGTATAAGGTCTATTTTACTGCCTGCAAACTTTATGTTTGAAGCCGGGGCATTTTCTGTTGCTGGCAGCTCTGCCTCTTTAAGCATTTGCTTTGTTAATGCTATTTGCCGTTCCCAAGTTTCATTAAGCCTGCAATTATTCTTATTGTGGCAATCGTGTTGACTGTGATAAGCCAGTGCTTTTTCAGCAAATTCAAGTCCTTTTTTCAAAAACAAAACCCAATATTCTGAAGGAATTGTTGCCAAAAAATTTAAAATTTTGTTTTGCCAAACCTTAAAATCACTGCTTATACCCATCCCACCGTCGTCAAACCGATACTGAATTTCTTTTACCACATAGTTTGGCAACCCCTCATAATCAATTACAATTTTATTTTTATAACCCATACCTTACTCCCCTGGCATTTGGTTTATAATCTCCATTGTTTCTACTGATACCGTGCAAACCCGGTTTAACAAGTCAATTACCTGTTTTTTGTAGTCTGCAAAACGGTAGGTATTAAACTTTTCGGCAATGGTGGGGTCTGAAGGGGTACTTTCTTTGTATTGGTCAAGTATCCACTCCAGGGCACTACGGTTGCCTAATTTGTATTGCCATGCAATATCTGGTATACCGCTTAATACGGTGTTTTCGTCTAATACAATTTCGCCGGTTTCCTTATCGGCCTTTAGCTTTGTTTTAGGGTGCTCTTTTTCGGCAATTTTGCGCACCTTCAGGCCGTGGGGTTTTACGGTTTCGTAGTTAATATGCAAATCTATAAGTGCCTTGCCCCAATCCACCCATTTAAAAAAATCATCGTAAAAAGGTATTCGTGGAAAGTCCCGTTTCAGGTCAAGTTCATATTTTTTACGGTAGGCCGGGTGGTGCAACACTGCATATACATAATGAAATATATCTTCTTTGGTAATTATTGCCCCGGTGGTATCTATTTTGCCCTTACTGCCTACCTTGCGGCTTGCTATTTTATAGTGGCTTCTAAATTGTTCTAATCCCCAATTAGTAATGTTTTCAACTATTCCCCCTGTATCTGTATAAACATATAGGGGCAGGCATTGGGTACTGCCCCCACCGACTAATAAGCAACCTTGTTGAATTATACTTTCACTTGCACAAGTTGCAAAGACTGTTGACCCGGCATTAAAACCGATATACTTGTTCGTATGTTTTAAATTATAAATATTATTCCACTGATAAATCATTCCGTTAAAATGTTTATCGTAGTACAGATTAAGTGCGCAATACGGCTTGTATAAACTTTTTACAATTTGTTCTTTATTAAACTCTTTTTTTATTTTCCTTATTAAATACTTATCTAATTCCCTATCCCACTTGATTAAATGCTTATCCTTAAACTTGCTATTTGCAAGGGTTTTGGTGTAGATATCCACCATAAACTTTACCTTTTTTTCCAATTCTTTTGCTGAAAAATCATAAACCCATTCATCCCGTTGGGTAGCAACACCCCGCGAAAAATTCTTAAAAATCGCTTTTTCACTTTTCCCCGCTTTTACGTCTTTATCAATTACGGGTAATAAGGTGTCAAAGTCCGTATCAGCAAGGTTTATCCAGTTATTTTTTGCATCGGGTTTAATATTTTCAAAAGGTATTTTTTGCAAGGGATTTTCTGTAAACCATTGCAGTTTTTGTTCTTTAGGCCAAAAATCGTCAAAGTGTACATATTGAATGTGGCACGTTTTGTTTTCCCGTTTTTCTTTTCGCACCAAAAACATAATGGCAACACCTGTTTGTATACCAAACACATTGTGCCCCGTACCTGATATTTTTGGGTTTACCCGCACATCACTTTTAGTGTCTATTATATAGCAGTAATCAAAATTATCTTGGACGCTTTTTCTAAAGCCGTCAAACGCTCTACTGTCTATAAAACTTCGGTTGGTTATAAATGCAATTATACCGTTGTTTTGCAACCTATCCATTGCCCAACGGTAAAAACGGGTGTACATATCGTACACTACAATTTGATTTTGGGCAGTACCGTGTTTTATATAGGTGTCTTTTATGCGTTTATCAATACCTGCATAGGCTTTGTTGCTGTTTTGGTAGTTATAATTTTCTTGCTTTGCGTTATAGGGGGGGTTACCTATCACAACTGATATTTTCTTTTTGTTTTGTTCCCTTATCCGGCGAGTATTTTCGGCTGAGATACTTTCAAATATATCAGTTTGCTTACCCATAAAACCGAACCCCAAATTGTCCAATGTATCAACAAATACAAGGTTTTCATACTCTTTGTACTGTCCAGTTTTTTGCTTATAGGTATATTCAATATTCAGGTTGCTTATATAGTAGGGCAGAATAGCCACCTCGTTTGCATGTAATTCGTGCGTATATTTATACTCCAGTTTCTCCTTTCGTACATAATCAATAATATCACAAATAAAAGTCCCCGTTCCGGTAGCAGGGTCAAGTATTTCTACCCCTCTATCTTCTAATTGTGTATTGAAATGATGGTGTAACAGGTAATCGGTACTTTGCACCATAAACCGTACAATTTCATTTGGGGTATACACCACGCCCAACCTATCAGCCGCTTTGGGGTTATAGCTTTTATAAAAGGTTTCATACACCACTTTTAAAAATTTTTGCTTTTCGTGGTGGTCTGCAATCCCGGCGGCGGTTGCATTAATTGTTTGATAAAAATGCTGTACCTGTGATAATGCCGTGCGCTTTATTTGCCCTGTAAAAAAGGTTAAAATCACTGTTTCCAGTTCACGGGCAATATTGTTTTCGCGGTGAAACTGGGTTTCGTCAAAAATGGTGTTAAATATATCTTCAGTAAGTATGTGCTGAATTATCATTTCGCGCACATCTTCTTTGTTTACGTCGGGGTTTATACTGTCCTGGCACAGTTTAAGAAAGGCTTTTTCAGCTTTGGCAAACTTTTCATTTTTCTTTTCCTGTTCAACTATTATTCCCCGTATGGTTTCAGTAACTTTGGGTATATCCTGTTTAAACAGTTCAATTGCCTTGCGAAAGTTCTTTACTTCAGGCCGTTCAAAGGTTACAAAGGTTGTAAGCACTTCGTCCAGGGCTTCAGCATCGGCCATGTTTGCCCGCAATACTTCATTGCCGCTTTGTATCAGTATGGCGGTTTGGCTATCTTCAAATAAAATATTATCTTTGGGGTATCCTTTATCAAATTTCTTTTTTATTTCGTCGGCCAATACATCGGCTTCATCTTTGCTTTCCCAATAGCCCCAATCCTGCCTTAACGTATCTTTTAAAACGCCGTCGGGTGTTACCGCCCGGCCTTTTGTACCCATTACACTTACTTCAGTTATCAGCATCAGTCCTTTGGCCTTTGCATATTCATTTAGCAGGGTATAAAATGCCGACCGTATGGCTGTTTCCTTTTTAGTGCCCCCGTAATGGATTATTTTTTCAACTTCAGCACGGTATTGTTTAATACTGTAAATACTCATTAGGTTAG
>DASPJH010000649.1:0-9004 GCA_035628715.1 Bacteroidia bacterium | reverse complement strand
TTCATTTGAAAACGGGGCAGGCGATAATATAATGGCCACTATTACCACTCTTGATGGTAAATCACAACCGGCTTCGGTTGCAAGGTACAATACTCATGCCTACACGCTGGATGTTAGCGGACTTAAGCCCGGGTTTTATATTATTGATGTTACCAACGGCGACCAGGCATACAGAAGGAAACTGCTGGTGGAGTAAAACAGGACTTTCAGGATAATCTGAATTAATATATTTAAGAGTCCCTGTGGTTGAGGCCGCAGGGATTTCTTGTTTTAAATGGTTATATTTGAGTATGGAAATTAAAATTTCTATTGATGAGAGTTCAGAAAAAGGCAAAAGGGTGCTGCAACTGCTTAAAAAACTTGGGATTAATTACTCCGCTTTGAAAATTGGCCCAAAGGAGGCTGCCTTTGGCATAGGACGCCCGGCTACTGATGCAGAGTTGGATGAATACCTGAAAAAATGTTTGGAGGGTCAAACTTTTGATATTGATGACCTGATTAATGAAACAACAAATTAGGTTAAGTAGCGAGGCGCTACTGGTATTAGAAGAGATTGGCAGTTTTGTAGAGCAAAGAAATACTCCCGGTTCCGGAAAGCGATTTAAAGTCGCCTTTTTGAAGAAAATTAAATCTGAACTACGACTATTTTCGAATCACCAACATTGTAAATACCCGAAGTTCAACGATCTGAATTTGCGCTGTTTTTTTATTAAAGACTGGATTATAGCATACCGTAAAGAACAAGGAAAAATAATAATATATATAATAATTTTGGGGAAACTACTTGATTATTAATGGCTAACTATACTCACATTTGGTAATTCTGACTTTAGGAGACTTGTATCCCTGACAGACAAAAAGTAAAAGTCGTTTAAAATCTTAAACACAAAACTTTAAGTTTTCAATAGCAGTATCTCTAATAAAAAATTCTCGAAGAAAGGTATTAATACCCCAATGGCAATATTTATGGTAGAGCTTGTGAAACCTTGTTTTCCAGCAGCTTTTCTACTTCTTCTTCTTTGGCTTTTTTCTTTTCTCTTAATGTTTTTTCAGCTTCTTCCAGCCGTAAAATGTATTTTTCATTCCCTTTATAGTTGCGCTTTAATACATTAATTAATAACTGCGAAATTTCGTTATCGTGCCAGTCGCCAATAGTGGTTTGCAGTTTTTCATAATATGCCAGCTTTCCGGGGTCAATGGTATTTTCCAGCCAGTCGTTGCCATATACTGCACGTTTGGCCAGCTTGCGTATTTCGTGCCACTCATTTTTTGGTGGGATTCTTTTCAGCTCATGATCCAGTTTTTTCTCAACGCTGTCAATATACTGGTGGATTAACTTTTTGTTATCAATTACCGTTTCTTCTAAAAAAGCGCGCTCTGTTTTATCAATATCCTTTAATAGTTTAACCGTGTCTTTCTGCAATGCAGCTTCCCGTTTTTTAAGGGTTTTTTTCGTTTTCAGGTCGGCATAAATATCTTCCATGTTAGTATCCAGCAGGTATTGGGCCAGCAGTTCCGATTCGCGCACTTCTCCTGCTTTCCTGAAATACTGCTTGAGGGGCTCCAGCACCTCCTGCTGCTGCTTTTTGCTAAAATGCGGCTTTAAAAAGCGCCCTATTGCTTTCACTTTTTTCAGTTCCACACGCAAACTATGCAGCATGTCGCTGCTGCCATTTTCCGCAAACGCTTCCAAATGCGTTTTTAAATTCATAAAACGCTCTTTAATGTGGTTTTCAAGTATCATACTCCCTCTTGTGTTTAAAGGGATAAACAAAAAGCCCTGCAAAATGCTTTGCAGGGCTTAAAAATTTATAGGGTAACGGCGTAGTTACTTTAGGTGTTCTCTCTTATAAAGCTTACTTCTTCCCAAACAGGTCGTCCTTATCAACTACCTCTACTTCATCGCCTTCTTTCAGGGTTTTTGATACGGCACTGTACGGGCCGGTTATTATCTGGTCGCCTTCTTTCACCCCTTCCAGTATCTGTATGTTCTTATTATCCTGTATGCCTGTTTTTACACGCACCATCACTGCCTTACCATCCACCAGTTTGAATACCACCTCTTTCTTTTCATCGGTGCTGTCAGTATCCCTTTCAGGGGCATTGTCATTGCTGGCTTCATCCTTCTCTTCCTCATCTTTCTTCCTGCGGTCACCGGCCTTGCCTTCCTTCCCGGTACGGGTGGTAACGGCTTCAATAGGCACGCTTAATGTTTTGGGCTGCATATCGGTTTGTATATCCGCTGTGCCCGACATGCCCGGCCGGAAGGGCGATACATTGTTGCTGCCTTTCATCAGTTCGCTGTACGATTCGGGTAAAATGCTTATGCGCACTTCAAAGTTGGTTACCTGGTCGGTGCTTACGGTGGTAAGTGAAGCCGTAGCCGAGCTGGCTACTTCCTTCACCACCCCTTTAAACTTCTTACCGGGGTAGGCATCCACTTCCACTATGGCTGTATCGCCCAATGCAACCCGTATAATATCGTTTTCGCTTACATCCACTTTCAGCTCCATGCGGCTCATATCAGCAATACGAAGCACCTCGCTGCCTGCCATCATAGCGGTTCCCACTACACGTTCGCCCTTTTTAAAGAACAGTTCGGATATAATGCCATCCATGGTGGCGTATATCTCTGTACGCAAAAGGTCTTTGCCCGAGCGGTTGGCCACAGCTTCAGCGGCATTTACCGAGTAACGGGCGGCATCCACGGTGGCTTTGGCAGCTTCAATTTCTTTCTGCGAGCTTTGGTAGGTTGCCTGGGCTATCTGCCATTCAGCCTCTGATATAACTTTATCCTTGTGCAGCTTGCGGTTGCGCTCAAAGCCCGGCTCAATCTCGCTTTTAAAGCGCGCCTGCAGCTGTGCCAACCGCGCCTCAGCGTTGGTAAGGTTGGCCTTTGCATTGTTCAGGTTAGCCATGTTACGTGCCTGGTCGCTTTGCAACAGGTCGGGGTTAATACGGAACAAAAGCTGGCCCCTCTTTACAGAGTCGCCTTCTTTTACAAACAAGTCAACAATTTCGCCTGAAACCTCAGGGCTGATTTTAACTTCTACCTCCGGCTGTATTTTGCCGTTAGCGGTTACGGTTTCAATAATATCCGACCGGCTGGCTTTTTCCACCGATACGCGGGTCTTGCTCTCTTTGCCGCCAAACGCCAGCATGGCAATTATCAGAAGAGCAACAATTATCAGCACCCAGTAATACCAGGCAAGTCCTTTTTTCTTTTTCATCGGGTTAGGGTAGGGTGGTTTTATTGGTTAGTTATTTTTCCGGTGTTATAAAATTCAATGGTCTTCATGCGGAATAACAGCTCGTATTTAGCTTGGGCCAGGCTGGTTTCTGCGCGCTGGAAGTTGTTTTTAATCACCGAGTATTCGGCGTAGTTCATCAATCCAGATTCGTTTCTTATCGTAGCAAATTCGTAGCTCTTTTTCTGGGCCTCAACGTTCTCTTTAGCCGATGTATAGCGGGCCTTGGCGGCTTCGTATTCCGTTACTGCGGTACTAACCTCCCTGAAAACGTCGTTCTCAATCTGCTCATGATTTAGGGTAGAAAGAGACAGGTTGTTTTTGGCATTGCTTATATTGTTGTTTACCTGCCACCCGTTGAAAATGGGGATGCTGAGGTTAAAACCCACAAATTTACCCAGGTTGTCATTCAGCTGCTGGCTGAAGGGGGTTACCGCGGATGTAGTGGGAATTTCGTACGGAACCAGCACAGGCGCCCCGGTATTATCAATATACAATACCCGTGAGCCCACAGCCGTGTAGCCTGAAAAAGTTCTGAACGACTCGGAATAAAGCGTGTTAATAGATGCGTTTAATGCCAGCCGCGGGCTGCGTCCGCCCTGCGCCACCTTTAGCGCATACTGCGAGCTGCGGATGCGGTATTCAGCCGCCTGCAGCTCAGGTGCCGTGGCTGAAAAATTAGCATATACCGTTTGAGGCGCATAAACAGGCAAATTTTCAAAATCCTGGGTTATTTCGGGGGCTTTCACCTTGTCCTTATCGCTGGCTTCGCGGTACATCATCAGCTGCCACAAGTTCAGGTAGGCCAGTTTCACCTGGTTTTCGGCAGTTACCAGGTTCAGCTTTTCGCTGGCCAGCTGGGCACGTACATCGTATTCGTTATTCAGGGGCAGGCTGCCTGCTTCCACCAGCTTGTGCACACGGTCCAGCTGGGTTTCGGTGGTTTTTATCTGTTCGGTGTTAATGCGCACCAGTTCTTCATTCAGCACCACCTGTAAAAAAGCATTGGCCACATTCAGGCTAATGGTGTTTTTGGTGGCCTGTAAATCCTGCTGTGCAGCCTTGCGGGTGTCGGCCTGCTGTTTTATGGTGTTTTGGTTCTGCAACCCGCTGAAAACGGTAAGGCTTCCGTTCAGGCTAAAGGCATTACTGCGTATCTGCTGCTGGGCATACGTGTTGGTAAAAGGGTCTATTGAGCGGCCAAAGTTATAGTTGTTGGTGGCCTGCCCGTTTACTGATGGCAGCAGATTCAGCTGGCTTTGCTTCAGGTTTTCACCTGCTATGTTTAGCTGCACCTGGCTTTGCTGCACGGCAATGTTGTTTTTAAGGGCATAATTTATGCAGTCTTCCAGCGACCAGTAAGTTTGGGCACCGGCGCTAAAAGCGGCCAAAAGGCCTATGGCAAGTAGTACAGTTATTTTGCGTAACATGGCTATGGTTAAAAAACAAAACAATAATATTGTGTTGCCATAAGGTAGCAAGGCTTTAATCGATAAATAAGGTAAATGTTTCGGTATAATACCCCACAACTGATGCCCTGGCTTATTCCGTCTGTCACCTGGAAAATGCCTGCCGGCAGTAACACCATTTACCTCACCTTTGACGACGGCCCGCACCCTGAAATCACTCCCTGGGTAATGGATTTGCTGGACCGCCACCACGCCAAAGCTACTTTTTTTTGCGTAGGCGACAATGTGCGAAAGTACCCCGAAATTTTTAAACAACTTACAGAGCGGGGCCACAGCGTGGGCAACCACACCTTTAACCACCTGAACGGCTGGAATACCGGCAACTTTACCTACCTGAAAAACATTGCCCTGTGCGATGCATACACTCACAGCCCGCTGTTCCGTCCGCCGTATGGCAAGCTGGGGCTGGCGCAGCTGAAAGCGCTGAAGAAAAAATACAAAATCATCTACTGGACCATCCTTTCCCGCGATTTTGAAACCGACCTTAACACTGATGAAAGCCTTGCCTATATGAAAGAGCATACAGCGCCCGGCTCCATCGTTCTTTTCCACGACAGTGTAAAGGCTGAAAAAAACATGAAGCTAATGCTGCCTGAGTTTTTGGAATATTTTGCGGGGAGGGGAATGGAGTTTAAGGGGTTGTGAAATTAAATATAAATGAAAGCCGAATTTTCAGGCAATATTTACCGGTTTCCGTTAGATTTTGGTATGGGTTACGGATATGCAGAGTTAGATGACTTTAGCGATGTTTATTCTTTTGACGGCATATTGGTAACTGTTTTTAAACTAATAGATAAAGAGGATAAAGAGCATACTATTGACGAAATAAGATCTTCCGGTATTCTTTTCGGGCCCGTTCCAATATTCAGGTATCCGCCTAAAAGAGGCCCGTTAAAATGGAGACTGATTGGCAAAAACCCTGATTACCTTATTAAAGAATGGCCGGTTTTTAAGTATTATCAGAAACTGTTAAAAAGTAAAGACTGGTCGCGAGCTGATTATTGGATGAAAAGGGACAGGAAAAGTGACACTATTTCTGGGGTTATAGAATATGTAAGTTATGAAATAGTAAGGTACTTAGAAACCACAATTCTCAATGCTGCTGAAGGAGTTGCATCAAAAATCACGATGATGCAAATAATTGCGAATAGGGAAGAGGTTTCCGGGTATTACGATTTAAATCTGCTGGAAAACCGCAACCTTTACGCCCAGTTGGTAAATACTTATTATGATAAAGAAACGGCGGCCAGGTTGCTGGAGGAGATAGAAGACCTGCTGTAAAATAATTCTTCGGGATTATTTTTAATTGACATTTTTATAACAGCTATGGATTGCAGCAATACATTCAAACCATTGACCCTCAAATATCGTTTGTGGAGATAGACAGTAAATTTTGACCATTAGGATTATATCTTGCTACATTGCAGGACGGGGACAAGGTAATATGTTCAACAAAAATTATTAAAGAGTAAAGGAATGAAACTAATAATTGCGTTATTATTAACCCTAAGTCTGTTTTCCTTAAAATCCCAATGGACGCCTGTAAACTCAGAACCCGGCCTGCATGAGTATTATACTGTTCAGCACATGAATATGCAGGACAGTGCCGTGCTGTTTTATGCCGGCAAAAATGGGGGCTCAAATTTTTCACAGGGGATATTTTATTCCAATGATGACGGAGAAAACTTTAAATACTATGCTGATTTAACTTCTGCATGGGGAACTATATACTACCTGAGGTTTTTAAAAGGTGATACCCTATTAATAGTAACATCCAAAGGAATTTTAAAGCAGTCGCCCAATAAATCGGATTTACCGGAGTTTATCATTGAATTTGCACCTGACCCTTTATACCCAAATGGTTATAGTGCATTAACAATATTTTGGGGTGACAGTGGTATTGTTAACTCAAAATTTTCATATAAAACATATGATAGTGGCAACACATGGAAAAAAGTGAACGATACACCTCATAAATATTATGGAGGAACCAAGCTGGTATACAGACCTTCATCGGGAAGAATGATTACGCATAGTCAGTATTATATAAATGAAAGTACAGATTATGGCAGGACATGGACCCTTTTGTATGACTTTTTCAAGGTGACGAACGATCCAATCAAAAATATTTTTGACATTTCATTTATAAATGATTCATTAGGTTTCTTTTCCACTGTTAAAAGCATATACCGTACTACGGATGGTGGTAAAACCTGGGATCAAAATAATTACATAAATTTTAGCTTGGGCGATGATGTGTCATCCCTTAAATATTTTGATACATCTACAGGGTATATAATAGTCAGTAGAGATAACGATATATACAAAACGAATGATGGTAAAACCTGGGCAAAGGAATTTACATTTAATAAGGAATTTAGTATTAATGATAAATTCTATTATTTTAATGACAGTATGTTTTTTGTTTCAAACGGCACGTCATTATACAAAAGAAGCAGGTTAAGCCTTGGAGCAAAAAAGCCATCGCATGAAGCTGGCGTAAAACCTCAAATTACTGTATACCCCAACCCGGCAAGAGATCAAATAATCATCAGTCTGCCTGAAAATATTGAGGCTTTTTATTATGATATTTTTGATTTGCAGGGACGAATGATAATTACAGGAAAGGCTGAAAGCAGGGAAACAACAATATCATTGCAAGGTCTGCAACCTGGTTTATATGTGCTGAATGTACGAGCGGGTGGTTTTATTACCCAAAGCAAAATAATAAAACAATAAATGCGATTATTGGTAGTAATATCCTTAACCCTTACCGTGTGCTCATTAAAATCGCAATGGACACCTGTTAATTTTGAACCCGGTCTGTTTGGTCCATACTTCATTCGAAATATGAATATGGATGGTTCAGTGATATTTTGCTCGGGCACTTCAGGAATTTCACAGGGGATATTTTATTCCAATGATGGCGGAGAAAACTTTAAATACTATGCTGATTTAACTTCTGCATGGGGAACTATATACTACCTGAGGTTTTTAAAAGGTGGTACCCTATTAATAGTAACATCCAAAGGAATTTTAAAGCAGTCGCCCAATAAATCGGATTTACCGGAGTTTATCATTGAATTTGCAACGGATTCTTTATACCCAAATGGTTATAGTGCATTAACAATATTTTGGGGTGACAGTGGCATTGTTAACTCAAAATTTTCATATAAAACATATGATGGCGGTAATACATGGCAAAAAATGAATGATAGCCCCCACAAATACTATCTTGGAACAAGGTTAGAATACATTCCCTCATCAGGAAGAATGATAGTGGCCAACGGGTTACATATATATGTAAGTGAAGATTTTGGTGACACCTGGGAAATTTTATATGATTTTTATAAAGTTACAAATAACACTAATAAGCTTATACGTGATATTTCCTTTATAAACGACTCCATTGGTTTCTTTTCGGCGAATAAAGATATTTATAAAACAACAGATGGGGGTAAAAACTGGCAACCATATTCTAAAAATTATGAAGTGTCAGATTTATTGTCAATTAAATTTTTTGATAATTTAACCGCATATTCCATCGGAACCGATAAAGAATATATTTATAAAACAACAGATGGCAAGAATTGGATAAGAGAATTTAAAATGCCATCATTTTCAGGGTATCAGGAGAAAATGTATTATTTTAATGACAGTATGTTTTTTGTTCCTAATCAATCAATCCTGTATAAGTCTGACAGGCTTTCTCTTGGAATTAAACCGCCGGGAAACAATAGTTTAGGGATTGAAATTAACATTTATCCCAATCCTGCAACAGGTTATATAACTATTAATTTACCAGAAAGTATTACAGAATTTAGTTATGAGCTTTTTGATTTACAGGGCCGCCTAATATTTGCCGGAATGGAAGAAAATAATAAGACAGCTGTATTTTTAGCAAATTTGCAGCCCGGTTTATACGTGCTGAATGTGAGAGCGAATGGCTATGCAATTCAGCAAAAAATTATAAAAACCACTGAATATTAAGGGACAGGTATGCGCACTTGGCGCGAGCGTCCGCTTGTGTCAATAATTGCATGGCGTCCGCTTTGTTGTTGGCCAATTACATTTCAAGCCAAAAAAATCGCACAACCAATTACTGCTCAAACACCTGATTTAATACCCTAATTCCTATCTTGCACCGCTGATTATGGCTGATGATTTTTATACTGCTGAAGTTACGGGGATAATTGATGAAAGCCCCTCGGTGCGCAGGTATATACTTTCTGTTAAAGATGTCCCGGTGTTTGATTTTTTGCCGGGCCAGTTTGTAATGCTCGACCT
>DASPJH010000648.1:0-4007 GCA_035628715.1 Bacteroidia bacterium | reverse complement strand
ATATCGTCGGGGCTCACATCTTCAATAAAAGCATTCAGCAGCTTGCCCAGCCCACCGGTAATATTCACTCCGCATAATCCCGCATACCGTATAAGCTCATACGAGCGGGAGGGCGGTCCTTCCCGGTAAAAAGTGCGCGGCGGGCTGAATGTTCCTGCCGCTACCAGATCTCCCTTTCTTTTAACAAATGCGCCATATTTAAACCGGGATGACGGGGAGCCGCCTATATGGTGTGTATCCAGAAAATCATCGGCTACTGTTTTGGTAATGCGCTGTATTATAGTGTTGCGGGCAAATATTCGTTTTGATTTACCGGCCAGAGA
The DNA here is from genome assembly GCA_035628715.1 of Bacteroidia bacterium. Taxonomy (GTDB): domain Bacteria; phylum Bacteroidota; class Bacteroidia; order UBA8524; family UBA8524; genus SB11. The sequence continues at coordinate 3,684 of DASPJH010000648.1, read as the reverse complement.
AACCAGGCGGGCAATAACCAATTGTCTTTTCAGCATCCATACGTCTTCCCATACCGTAACCAGCCGTATGCCCTGTTTTTCGGTTTCATTTAAATAACCAACAAAAAACTCAGGCCCCGCTTCCTGTATCTTTTTATTGTGAAGAGATACCAGGTGAAACGCCAGTTGTTTTTCTTCAATAAAAAGAGTGATAAACGGCGTTGGCGGCAAAAAGGAAGAGTTAGCAACCGGCAAACAGCCAAATACCTGTGAAGCTTCGTAATGAAATTCAGCAACAAACCCGGTTAGCATGGGGCAAAGTAAATCAGAATTTGCAGGATAGAAAGTGGAAAAGAATCCCTTTCCTTTACACCATAATAGTCAGTTTCCGTTCATGGCTTTCGATTTCAAAAAGATTGCCGTGAAGCAGCTCACCGTCAATATGGGCCGGAATTTTAAGAGGGGTTTCAATAGTAATTTTATCCGCGTTAAAATATTTAACCACCGAAAGTTTCAAATGTGTGCCTTTCTCTACTTTTCTCATCCAGAAAGGCCGCATCAGCTTAGGCACTTTTGAAATTATGCATACATCCAGCTGGCCGTCGTTCAGTTTAGCATTGGGCGTAACAGTAAACCCTCCGCCAAATGTGGTACTATTGCCCGCCGTTATCAAAAAGCAGGGCTGTTTGTAAACAGTATCCCCCACGGTAACCGTAAATTCTTTTTCACGGTAGGTCATTAATAACCGTATTATCTGGAAATAATAGGCTATAAACCCTCTTAAGGGAGAGTCCTCACCTGTCATACTTTCCACTACCTGGCCGTCAAAACCTACGCCAAATCCGTGAATAAACAGCCGCCCGTTGCACTGCCACACATCGCAGGGCATGGTTTTCCGGGCCAGTGCCACCTGCAGGCTATGCTCAATAGTAGTAGCATCCTTTAAGTAGTTCTTAATAAAATCGTTGCCGCTGCCGGTTGGAATTATAGCCACCGGCAAACTCCACATTTCAACCGGTAATGAATTAATAAAAAGATGCAGGGTTCCATCTCCTCCTGATACCCATATTTCGCTGGGCTTAAACCGCTCATAATGCATGGCCATAACTTTCCGGTTGGCTTCAAAGCCACCCAGCGTAGCCTGTATTTTGTATTCAAATTTTTCGCGGTTAACTATATCAAGTATGCGCTCCAGGCCTTTACGGCTTCTCCCCTTAGCTGCATGTGCATTATGAAATATCAGTACCCGGCGCGCCACAGTTGTTTTACAGTTTCTTGTTTTCTATAGTTCTGATTTGAGTAAACAGTTCTCAAAGGTGCAAAATTCTAACCTGATAAAAAGTAAAATTGTTTTACATTTAGTCAGTTACTTTCAAAATTCGCATGCCCCCGGGCAATAAAAGCCGGGGTAAAATGGTTTACTTTGCAAACAAACAAACTGTGATGAGCAACGCAAAAATACTTTGGGCCGACGATGAGATTGATGTATTAAAGCCCCATGTCCTGTTTCTTAAAGGAAAAGGTTACGATGTTACTACCGTAACCAATGGCCTGGATGCCGTGGAAGAAAGCAGCAAGCAACATTTTGATGTGGTTTTCCTGGATGAGAACATGCCCGGCATAAGCGGGCTGGAAGCATTGACCCGCATAAAGGCCGACCACCCCGCCCTGCCCGTAGTAATGATTACCAAAAGCGAGGAAGAGCACATAATGGAAGATGCTATCGGCAGTAAAATAGCCGATTACCTGATAAAACCGGTAAATCCCAACCAAATACTGATGAGCCTTAAAAAGCTTATTGATAACAAACGGCTGGTGAGCGAAAAAACGACCATGAACTACCAGCAGGAGTTTCGCCAGATTAGCATGGCCCTGATGGATAAGATGAATTTTGAGGAGTGGAAAGCTATATACCGCAAACTGGTGTTTTGGGAACTGGAGCTGAATACCGCTACCGATGAAGGCATGAAAGAAGTGCTGGAAACCCAGAAAACAGATGCCAACCATAACTTTACCAAGTTTATTAAAGACAACTATGTAAAGTTTGCCAAAGCTACTGACGACAGCCAGCGCCCTATAATGAGCCACACCCTGCTAAGGCACAAGGTATTGCCGCTGCTGGACAATAATGAGCCCGTATTTATACTGCTGATTGATAACCTGCGCTACGACCAGTGGAAAACCATACAGCCTATAATTTCTGAATACTTCAGGGTGGAAGACGAGGACCTGTATATGGCCATTTTGCCTACCACCACCCAGTATGCCCGTAACTCAATATTCTCAGGGCTGCTGCCCAGCGATATGGAAAAACGGTTCCCCAAGCTGTGGAGCAATGACGAGGATGAGGGGGGCAAAAACCTGCACGAGCTGGAGTTTTTGAACGATTACCTGCAACGCCTGCGCAAGAACATAAAAACTAGCTATACTAAGGTTACCAACCTTGAGGGCGGAAAAGATCTTGCGGAGAACGTAATGAACATGTTTACCAACGAGCTGAACGTGATAGTTTACAATTTTGTTGATGCACTTAGCCATGCCCGTACAGATGTGAGCCTGATGCGCGAGCTGAGCGAGGATGAAGCCGCTTACCGCTCGGTTACCAAGTCGTGGTTTGAACATTCGCCCCTATTGGAAGCGCTGAAGAAAATAGCTGAAAAGAAAATTAAGCTGGTTATTACTACCGACCACGGCTCGGTGCGGGTAAAAGACCCTGTTAAAATTATAGGCGACAGGAATACCAACACTAACCTGCGTTACAAACAGGGTAAAAACCTTAATTATGACCCCAAGGAAGTGTTTGAGGTGCGCAACCCTGCCGATGCCTTTTTACCCCGCCTGCACGTGAGCAGCACGTATGCCTTTGCTGACAGTTACAGCTTTTTTGCTTACCCTAATAACTATAATTATTACGTAAATTATTATAAAGGCACTTTTCAGCACGGTGGTATCAGCCTTGAAGAAATGATGTGCCCGGTGATAGTGCTGAGCCCTAAATAGTTTTAATTCGCTTTTCCAGCAATGAAAATATTGAAAGCATAGCTGGTATCATTCTTGTTTTAATTGGGAGCATTCTAACTCTTGGAACTATTGTGGGTATACCACAATATATTAGTGATTTTTCAGAATTATCCGAACCGGAATCAGTAGATTATTCCTACCGCGCTTCTTACGTTATAGGTATGATAATCGGGGTATTAATAATTTTAACTCTTATTTTTTTCAGCTTTAAATTGGCATCAAACTGCTAAAAAGAAAATCAGTTATTATCGAAGAGTATTAACTGTTGGTTAATACTCTTTTATCTATAAAACATCATTTGGTATAATAATTAGAGGTATTTATTTCTAAACACATGTATTTTCAAGGGTTTTACACTGCGATGACAGTGCTTTTTTCCTGATTATCAATACATTAATGTCTTTTCGACGAAATGCATGTTTATTAGGCAACGCAAAGGAAACGTTTTGTATATAAACATCTTCTTATAGTAGCAACTAAAATAAACAACGCAAGACTATGACAAGATTATTTACCATGGCCTGCGGGTATCCCCGTGGGCAAGGCCGTTCTGCACCTACCGGAATGGCAAAAAAGCTACTGCTTTCCTTAACCTTCCTTTTATTCACCTTCAGCGCTTTTTCCCAGTTAAATGGGGTTAAAACCATTAACCCGTCGGGCAGCGGACCCAATAATTACACTTCG
>DASPJH010000647.1:0-2160 GCA_035628715.1 Bacteroidia bacterium | reverse complement strand
GGACGGTACTTACGACGGAATTCCCGTGCTTCCCGGAATTTATATGTACAAGCTGAATATAACCGGCGAAGCCAGGAAGAAGGCCACCACCTTTGGTACAGTGCAGGTGATCAGGTAACCGCTTCGCTTTTTCCTGCTGCAATACCGGTTTATTATGTAAATTCGAAGAAGGTAACCACAACCATGTTTTTTAAAAACATATGGGTAGCTATTTTCATCACGCTTGCTTCTTACCGTGCAGGGGCGCAGGAGTGCGAGTGGCTGAATGCCGGGCTGGGGTTACATGGAGGTTCAGTTTATTCCTACGCGGTTACTACCGATGTAAATAATAATTCATTTGTAGCCGGCCACTTTGGCGACAGCTTTAGTGCCGGCCCCCTTAAATTTTGGGCAAGACAGGGCGCTTTTATCATTAAATACAATGATACAGGCGGCGTTGCATGGGGAAAAACAGTAGTGCAAACCGGTCTGTCAACCCGGCAAAGGGTTATATTTACCGATATAATAACGGATGCTTCCGGCAATATTTATATTTCGGGTACCAACATCGGCGAAGTTGATTTCGGAAACGGTATAAAAGTTAACCATACTGACAGCATTGACTCTCAATTCCTGGTAAAATACAATGCTGCCGGCCAGGTTCAGTGGGTAAATGAAATTAATTCATCCCATTTTATCTGGGATTTTAAACTGGCGGTAGACAGGCAGGCAAATATTATTATGGCCGGTATATTCCGGGATACCATAACGTTTAAAGGTACGTCGGTATCTTTCATATCTCCGGGGCAATTTGTGCCCAGCATAGCAGTGGTAAAATATACATCCGCCGGAAATTTTATTAATGCGGTAAAATTCGGTGGAATTGTTGATGCGATATTCGGCGGGGTAGACTGCGACGGGGCAGGTAATATTTATATAGCGGCTATTTCAGCAGGTATTTCCTCTTTTAGTTTTGGCATGACGACACTGAGCGGAAAAGGGCAGGTGCTGTTAAAACTTAGCCCCTCGCTTATACCTGTTACCGGCCAGATAACATATACCGGTTCCCTTACCGTACCTTTTGGATATAACAAAGTATCAATAGCGGTGAAACAATCGGGGTATTTTGCAGTGACCGGATTATTTTCAGGCACGGTGAATTTTGGCAATGGCGTTTCATTAACCCAAACAGGCACTAACAGTTGTAATTCCAATAGTTATATAACCTATTACGCTCCGGATTTAACCCCGCAGTGGGCCCGTAAGGACACGCCGCAGGTTACAGGGTTTGTTTCTCCTTTCGGAGGGATAAAAATTAAAGGCGATTATATCTTCCTGGGTGGTATGATGGGAGAGGGGGATGTAAGATTTGGAAATATACTTCTTACAGATTCTTTTGGCCACACGATTGGTAATCCTGCTGCTTACCTTGTAAAGATGGATACGCTGGGTAATTTTTTATGGGCATTTGCCAATACAGCAACAGCCGGCCCATCAGGAGTTATGAAAATTGCCGTGGATGAAAACGGGAAACCTTATATTATTGGTAACTGGGTGGGTGGAATAACTGTTTTTAACAAAACAATCGTAAACGGATACCCTTTTCAGTCCATAAAACATTTTTATCTGGCCCGTATATCCGATTATACCATCAGTCGGGGACCGGTTAGCAATGGCCCGTACTGTGCGGGAGACACCGTTTATATTCCGTATTCAAAAACAGGTAATTACCGGTCAGATAATGAATTTATTGCGGAGTTGAGCGACAGCGCAGGCAATTTTACCGGCGATGAGCGCGAGCTGGGCAGGATAGCTGCCACAACAGGCGATACAATTAAAGGTGTTTTGCCACTGTTTAATGTGGTTACCAATAACAGGTACCGTATCCGGATAATGAGCACCCAGCCGCCGGTGCAAAGCTTTTACATGTTTGATAACCTGCGGCTGCTGATTTACAGTAAAGATACAGCCAATGCCGGGCCTGATATTACCCTGTGCAGGGGGCAGACGGTAAAGCTGCACACTACCGGCGGAAGCAAGTGGCGCTGGAGCCCGTTACAATACTTGCCCAATCCTTTTGATGCCGTAACGCGCACCCCATTGGTGAAGCCGGAGCAAACCATTACTTACCGCATTGTTATAAGCGATACATCGGGTTGCGGGGTTACCGACACTGATTTT
>DASPJH010000646.1:0-4124 GCA_035628715.1 Bacteroidia bacterium | reverse complement strand
TTACAAGTGGTCCAGCGAAAATTCCAAAGTGGGAAAAGGGATGCAAACCATTACTGTAAGCAAACCCAATGAAGCGGTGGTAACCGAATTGAAAATGGAAGGAATGGGCACTTCAACAGCGGGCTTTAAGCTTGAAAAGGTGGGAGATAGTACCAAAATTACCTGGTATCTGGATAAGAACGTTAAGAATAGCGCATTCCTTGCGAGAATTCCCGGAAGATATTTTAACCTGATGATGGATGGCATGATAGGCAAGGACTTCGACTCCGGCCTGCAGGCTATTAAAACCGAAGCCGAAACACTCGAAGCTTCGGTTCCTGCCGCCCCCAAACTTTCTGAAGAAGCTGCGAAATATACCGTAGAGGAAGTAGCGGTAGCAGAAATGATAGTATTGGTGGCCCCATCTAAAAAAATGATGGAAACCGAAGTAGGCCCTTACCTGGGCACACACTTCCCGGCCCTGTATGCTGAAGCCGGGAAAAACGGATTAAAACCCGGCATGCCGGCTGCCCTTTACCTTACCTGGGACGGCACCGGAACTACCGTTGAGCCAATTTTGCAGGTGGACAAACAGCCTTCAAAGACTGGCAAATTTGCTACGCGAACCCTTTCTGCAACCAAAGCTCTTAAAGTGGATTACTACGGCGCTTACGAAAAAGTGGGACCTGCACATGAAGCCATTAACGCACATGCTGCTATAAATGGTAAAACCATAGCCGGCGCTCCCTGGGAGGTATATGTTACCGACCCCGAAAAGGAAAAAGATACCGCCAAATGGCATACACAGGTATATTATCCTATTCAATAGTTATTGGCTCACTACCTGAACAAAAAGGCCCAAAACCAACAGGTTTTGGGCCTTTTTATTTAAATACCGGCTATACATTATTCGCCGGGCTGCATAACTTTATCAGTTCCGGATTTAATGGTGTTGGTTATCTGGTCTACTATCTGGTCGCTATTATTCATAATTACGTGGTCAACAAACTTATCCTTACTGCTTTCCTTAACCTTAATCATAATGTTATAGAGTCCTTTACTATAGCACTCCCTAAAATCTCCCTCATGAAAATAATACCCGAAACTGCGGGGAACCAAAAAACTGAAACCGTCCAGTTTAGCCCCACGTAGATCCTGGTAATAGCTAACATAACCGGGACTGTTTTTATTCAGCGGGGCATTGCGTATGGTAAGATAAAATTTACCCAGTTCCATGGTATTAAACAAGTTACCCTGTTTGTTTACATAATTGGTGGTAAAAGCAATTTCAAAGTCCACATTCAGCAGTTCATCGTCTTTCTTTTGTAGCAGTGTCCAGGGCATATACCAGCGGCTGCTGGCTACTTTGGCCTTAGCATACCGTATTTCAATACTGTCAAGCTTTAGCCTGAAAAATGAGTTGTTAAAAATATCGTAAACGCCATTACTATCCACGTCCAGCGAAAAACGGGCAATCAGGGCAGTGTCTTTCTTGCCTTCTTTATTGGTAAACGTTCTTACAAACGTAAACCCGCTAAACTGCATACCTATAGGGTCAAAAGCACTCTTTACACTCAACTGGTCGTAAAAAAACATGCCTGTAAGCCCACTCTGATATTCAGCGGTGTACTTCTTGTTCTCAGCGGCAATTAGTTTTTTTACTGCATCGGCGCCGGCGCTAACAGCCTGCCCCACAAGTGCAGCGGTTATCAGCCCGCGATCACGATCTTTTTGTATACGGGCTGAAAGGGGTAAAATCTGCTGCCTTTCCAGCATAGCATAGTTTATTACTTCGCTTCGCTGGTCAAGGGCCATTTTCACGCTTTCATCCTTTGTTTTGTTTGAAAGCTTTGAAGTAGCACAGGATGCCAGCAAAATACAGGCAGTTATTAACACACGGTTTTTCATCAGCTTGCTTTCTTGTTTAATACCCTAAGTGGCGTAAAGGTAAAAGGATGGCTAAGGTAGGCAAACAAATGCAGGTATCATAATTCAACTCAGAAAAGCATACTACAAAATTCCAGATGTAGTATAAATGCAGAGTATTAAATAATTCATCACAATTGGTTAATAGTTATAAATTTATTAACAGAATGGTGAAATAATTTATTACGCTTATAATCAGTGAGAAAACAGGGAAAACGGTCATCCTCATACTAACAATAAAATATTTAAACTAAAATTGCAAATTATTTCTTGTCCGCTAACCTATGCGTTCTCTACTATAGAATAAATAAATAAACTAACTAACTAACTAAATATTACAGTATTATACCATTATACTATGTAATCTATCTAATCAACTAATACAAACAATTAAAAACTAACTAATCTTTTAAATTATGATCAATAAAATCAGAAAGAAACTCTTCAGGGTTTTGAACAGGAGCCACATTTTGTATTCTGTCAGGTTTTTCCTTATTATGATCAAACCCTCATCCAAGTTGTTAGTTAACGAGTCCTACAACGATTACAACAGCAAAAAAGACATCCCGAAAATTTATCTTGAGGAGAATAGAAAAATACAGGAACGGTTAAAAGGGAACACGTTTGAAAGGGTAATGCTACTGGCTGATTATCTCCGGGCTAACTATACCGGTGGCCGTGGACTTGGGTTATCGTCAGACGAAACCTTAAAAATCATGAAGGAATGTAAGGGCGGGGTGTGCAGCGATTATTCGCAGGTGTTTATTAATTTTTGCATATTAAACGATATAAAGGTGCGCGAATGGGGAACCCATGATACTGTGTATGAGAATAAAATGGGCCATGTTTTTAACGAGGTGTACATACCGGAACTTAGTAAATGGGTATGCGTAGACGTTTCCAAATGTATTTATTTCACAGATATAAAAACCGGGGAGCTGTTGTCTGCTCAGCAACTTATAGACATGAATGTTGCAGGTATGTATGAATTGATAAATATTAATTTCTTTTTAGCCGGAAAAGCGCTGCAGGTTTCAAAACTTAACCTGGTAAAATCAATATACCTAAACCCCGGGAATCTGTTTTTCCTGGTAACACGCTATAAGATTAAAAAAATGGACCGTATGATGAAGCTAAACAGGCTGTTACCAGTTCCGGTACTGCATTTTTTGATGATACTGAAAAATGATTATTACAAGTATATGCTGTATATAAACGATAAAAATCACAGCGTAATAAACGAAAAGATAAAACCGTTGTTTAAGCGGTATGAGCCACTGACTTTTGAAGCTATGGCATAAAAAGACTAAGGGGCACCAAAAACAGGTTGCTCCTTTAATGTTTTATCACAAAAAATAAGTTTATTCTAAAACCTAAGAAGCTTACTCCTTTTCAAATTTCATATCATGGATAAGCTGTTTACCGCTAATATCCTTAACATAAACAGTTACGCGGTAATTGCCTGCGGCTGACTTGTACGTACCAATGGCAAAACTGTTGTTTCCGCCTGTTTCGCCGCGATGGCTGATGGTAAACCCGGTACAGGGATGGCTTGAAAAAAAGTTTTTCAGCACTGCCTCTGCCTGGGCTTTGCTGTATACGCCTTCGCTGTTGTCAATATTCAGTTCCACGCTGGAATTAAAATAGTTGGCAACTTCTTTGGCATTGTTATTTTTGAGGGCATTTGCAACGTTATCAAAAATATCGGTGGGCCCGTCAAATGCCGAAAGCAGCATAACCATGGCCACTACTGTAAGTTTTGATATGTTTTGTACAACTATATTCATATATTAACGGTATCATTACCAAAAGCATACCAATATGGCTGAAGCATACTCCGGTGCACCTGTGTCAAACAAAATTACTGTTTTAACCGAGAAAAACTCGATAGCACAACAATTTCTTACAGAGTTGCGGGATAAAACCATACAGCAGGACCGCTTAAGATTTAACAGGAACCTGGAGCGGCTGGGCAATATTATGGCCTATGAAATAAGCAGGGAGATGGAATACAGGGAAGTATGCACCGTTACTCCTTTAAAGGAAACCTGTACCAACGTATTGGCTACGCAACCGGTAGTAGCCGGAGTACTAAGAGCTGCGCTGCCCCTGCAAAGCGGACTGGCGGAGTTTTTTGACGGAGCCGACCGTGCCTTTGTATCGGCGTATCGGAAGTATATTGATGAAAACACTTTTGATGTGGTGGTAGAATACATGGC
>DASPJH010000645.1:0-9521 GCA_035628715.1 Bacteroidia bacterium | reverse complement strand
GGTGACTCAACTTTGCCCCTGAAGGGGTGAGGTAGCCGGGGCGTATATGTTTTTATAGGGTTTTCAAAAGTTGGTGTCACTACTGCGGCAATGGTTTCAGGTTGTTTTACCCTTGAATTAGAAGGGTGGTTGGATGGCTCAATGTCGCCCCTGAAGGGGTCTGAGAGCTGGGGTTCCGGCAGTTCACCGTGCGACGGGTTGTCATTCCCTTGATGAAGGGAATCTGTGGGTGTGATTTCCTTTTTAAAAGTTGATGCCACTAGATTATCAAGGGATTTAGGTTGTTCCCTCACCCCTGGATCAGAAGGGTGGCTGGATGGCTCAATGTCGCCCCTGAAGGGGTCTGAGAGCTGGGGGTCCGGCAGTTCACCGTGCGGCGGATTGTCATTCCCTTGATGAAGGGAATCTGTGGGTGTGATTTCTTTTTCAAAAGTTGATGTCACTACTGTTGCAAGGGATTCAGGTTGCTCCCTCACCCCTGAATTAGAAGAATGGTACAATAGCTCAACACTTCCCCTCTCCTTCAGGAGAGGGGCGACGTTCAAGACTTCAACCGTGTCATTAATCGGGGGTGAGGGAATATTCTCAAAAGTTGGTGTCACTAGAGTGTCGAGGGATTCAGGTTGTTCCCTCACCCCTGAATCAGGAGAACGGTTCAATAGCTCAACATTTCCCCTCTCCACATGGAGAGGGGCGACGTTCAAGGCTTCAACCGTGCCATTAATCGGGGGTGAGGGAATATACTCAAAAGTTGGCGTCACTAGATTATCAAGGGGTTCAAACTGCTCCCTCACCCCTGAATCAGAAGAACGGTTCAATAGCTCAACACTTCCCCTCTCCTGAAGGAGAGGGGCGACGTTCAAGGGTTCTGCCGCGCCATTAATCGGGGGTGAGGGAATATTCTCAAAAATTGATGTCACTAGATTATCAACGGTTCCCGACCGTTTAACTTCTTTAACATCATACTTTTTCAATACCCTGTCCACTCTTTTTTTGTTGGTCTTTAGCTGGTCGGCTATCTCGGCCAGCCGAAGCTCGGGTTTGTTCAGGCTTAACTCAATAATTTTCATTTCAAAGTCGGTGGGCGGGGTGGCGGTATGCTCCTGTTCGGTTCCAAAACCTGTAAACCGGCAGCCGGTGAAGTTGTGTTCCTTACCCAGTGTAAACTCGGCTACGTGGTTGGGATGGTAGATTGGTTTGCCGCCTTTGGTTTTTAACTGCATTAGGTAGCGGGTGTATGCTCCTTTTTGGCTAAAGTTCATGGCAAAAATGCTGTCGGTCATGGTAGTAAGCAGCTTGCCTGCCCGGTTGGGAGTAATTTGTTTATGGGCCGGGTTGCCTTTCAGGTTGCTGATCAGCAGGACGGAGAACCGGTTATTGGCCTGTAACTCTTTAATGGCAGCTATTGCATAGCTTTCGGACATAAAGCATTTCCAGTAATCGAGGTTATTGATAATAAGTACTCCGTCCTGGTGGGGAGCCAGGGTGGTATTCAGTTCCCGGAGGAAGTCCTTCCGCATGCTGGTATACCCGCGGAACTTTTGGTGGAACCGGACAACGTTAAAATTCTCATGAAACGGGTAGGGCTGCTTACCGTCCATTGAATACCTGCGCGCAAATTCATCGTGACTCCCTTCAAAATCCAAAAACACAACCGGCCGCGCTTCGCTGTCGAGGGTGAAGTCGCCAAGCTGCTTGCCGCGGCTGATAGAATCGGCAATCTGCATAGCCAGTATGGAACGCCCCGAACCTTCCGGTCCGCACAAAACTGCAAAGTCATTCTTATAAAAAAAATCACCGAACAGCCGCTCTTTTTTGGGTGCTGCTTCCATAGGCGGCAGGCAGTTCCGACCTTTCAGCGAGTCGAACATTTTCTGGTAACCGTAATTGATAGACATGGTATTACTCTGGTTGATCAGAGAGTAATTGGAAAAAGGTGTTTTTGTGCAACTTTTCAGGCAAGTTTTTTTTCACGCAAAGTCACCAAGTACGCAAAGGAAAGGGTATGACGGGTGCAAGCGGACAATAGTGGTTCGAACCTATTCGGGAGATCTCAACGCTCAAAACGGTAGTAAATCCCCGGGTTAGCCCGGAGGCTAACAGTATACATTCTTCAGGCGGGAACGCTTGAAGGCACGGGCACTTAGCTACAATACATTATTCACCTGCTCTTTAATCTTTTCCAGCTCGTCCTTCATAATCACCACCTGCTGCTGTATGTGAAAGTGGGCAGCTTTAGCCCCTAAGGTATTAATCTCGCGGCCCATTTCCTGTGATATAAAGCCCAGCTTCTTGCCATTGGGCTCTTTTTCCAGCGTATCCGTAAAATATTTGCAGTGCTGGATAAGGCGGGATTTTTCCTCGCTGAAATCAATTTTTTCCAGGTAGTAAATCATTTCCTGCTCAAAACGGTCTTTATCCACACTTTCTTCCCCTACGGTGTTATTCAGCTGCGTACGAATGCGCTCTCGCAACGTGTTTATCCTTTCACCTTCGTATTGTTCCACACCGGGCAATGCGGCCTGTATATTCTCTACCATTTGCTTCAGTTCCCCTTTAAGCGATGCCCCTTCATCCACCCTGAAAGCGTCAAAAGCATCAAAAGCTTTATAAACGGTAGCCTCTACCAACTGCCAGTCTTCGTCTTCCAGTTCCTCCACTTCATCGGCATTTATAACCCCGGGAAAAGCCAGCACACGGTCAAGTATATTACCGCTTTCTGTGCCGATAGATTGTTGCAACTGCTGTATCTCAGCAAACAGCTTACGCGCCATTTCGGTATTCAGCAGGTTGGCCTCAGCGCTTTCGGTATTCCGCTCAATGTTTACAAACAACGTGGCCGAACCCCGCTCAATGCGTTTGGTCAGCTCCCGGCGCAGCGCTATTTCCTTGTTCTGCAGGTTGCGGGGCAGGCGCATGTTAAGGTCCATAAACTTACCGTTCAGCGATTTAAGTTCGGCCTTAACTGATATACGGGCGTTGGATGCTTCAGCGCTGCCAAATCCCGTCATTGAGCGTAGTTTCATTCAGTTTTGTTTTTAGGTGTATAGGATACCAAATATACCCCGGCAAAGATTAACAGGATAAAGATAACTTTTTCAACCGTAAGCGAATCTTTTCCACCCGCCAGTGCAATTGTTGCGGCAAAAACCGGCTGCAGGTATATATACGAGCCTACCAGCGTGGCGGGCGCATGCTGCAGCGCCCAGGCATTGAGCAGGTAAGTTATAAAAGTAGTGCCCACCAGGATGAACACTACAAAAAACCATATTGCAGCGTCAAAGGTGCTCCACTCAATAGCGTCCAGGCCTTCAAAACCAAAAGGCAGCACCATCAGGAAACCAAAAATAAAGTTCCACTTGCTTACGGTAATGGGGTTGTACTTTTTGATGAACTTTCGCACATATACAAGGTATACGGCATAGCTAAGGGCGTTGAGGATGATGAGCACGTCGCCGTACAGGGTATCAATACTAAAGTTTAGCCGTGTACCGCCCATCAGCAGCATGGCCCCTAGGGCGGCCAGGATGATACCGGCAGTTTTCAGGGGTTTAACAGCTTCTTTGTTCACTATCCGGCTAATTACAAATACAAATACCGGGGTTACCAGCATCAATACTGCTGCATTAATAGGCGAGGTATTGGCTAATCCTTCAAAAAACATGAGCATATTGGCTGCTACCCCAAATACGGCTGACAACGCCAGTCCGCCTAAGTCTTTGCGCTCCACTTTTTCTTTTATAAAGAGGAAGTGAAAAGCCAGGAACAACACCATAGCCGTTGCCACCCTAAGCAGGATAAAAGGAAACGGTGTGATGAACTCAGGCATTACCGCTTTGGCCATGGAAAACGTGGCACCATAAATAAGTGCCACCGTTAGCAGTGACAAGTGAACTTTTACTGTATTGCTCAAACCGCTGCAAAAATAGGTTTTTACTTCTCCACCACGGCCTTAACCAGGAAACTCATAAATAAATTATCCTTTAAAAAACAGTTTCATTGAAAATAAATAAACTAATATTATATTTGCCCTGATAAAAAGATAAAACAATAAGGGGTTGATGGCAGTACAACCCTGCAAAAGCGGCAAAAAGAAGAGAAACGAATGGATTACTACTATGTTTGTACAACAGTGACATATTGCTATTAAAAGACACTTTCTGAACGGAATAACTAAATCTTTACCAGCCTGACCCCCTCCCTGAACAGGCTTTTACACGAGTTGCTGAAATTTATTTATTCCCTATTTTAGGATATAAATCCTTTTTTGCCTGGTTTTTAATTAATGCGCGCAATAAGGGAAAAGGGATTTGCTTTGTCTTGTGGTAGCACTTACGCTAAATAATCATTTAGCATTTTAAACTATTTACTATTTTTAACAACAATTTAATTTTTTACAAAAATGATTTGGTTTACATCTGATAACCATTTTGGTCATACCAATATTATAAAATATACCAAACGGCCTTTTACATCTGTGGATGAAATGGACGAAACCATGATAGAGCGCTGGAACGAGCGTATAGGCCCCAATGACGACGTGTACCACCTGGGCGATGTGGGCCTGTGCCCTGCCGACCAGTTGCGCGAAATTTTGGACTGGCTGAATGGCAACATACACCTTATAGTGGGCAACCACGAAGGCGCAGCCCTGCAATGCAAAAAACGTTTCCAATGGGTGAAGGATTATTACGAACTGAAAGTGCCGGACGAGGATGCGCCCAACGGCAGCCAGAAGATAGTGCTGCTGCACTATGCCATGCGGATATGGAACGGATGCCACCGGGGCACTTTTCACCTGTATGGCCACTCGCACGGCACACTGACGGACGACCCTTTTATGCGCTCCCTGGATGCAGGTGTTGACAGCCACAACTTTTACCCCATCAGCTACCAAGAGGTAAAATCCCTGATGCTGAAAAAGCAATGGACACCGCCTTTTAAAGACCGCGATTAATTTTTACGTTTGACAAACTTTCAGGAGTTTGTCAAACGTTTATATTCATTATAAATAATGTGCTTTTTTAAAAATAAATACCTTATCATATTTTTAATGGCGTTTTTTGCTTCGTGTGTTCATGATAAAGATTCAACTAAGCACTCAACTGCCACTGTAAGGAACAACCAAGTGGATACAGCACCTGCTGATAGCACTGTTTACAGTAGTAGTGTAAACTATCCGTATGAAGAAATCATTAAAAATGATTCAATAGTAATTAATAAAACAAAATTTTTTATTTTTTTTAAAAGAGATACTATAGATCCTTATTGGTCTGACACGCTTGCTATCCTGGATAATAATGGGAACACCGCATATATCAAAGCGGGAGTGATTCACGAGTATGAGTTTTCTGACTTTAATAATGATGGAAATAAAGATATATTGATACATCATATCGCAAACACATCCGGTGTATTTGACCTCGTATTGTTTAACCCAAAATCCAATTCATTTATAGATGTTGAAGCTTTTTATTATCCTGCCGCAGTAAATATTAAAAATACTAACTACTATTACTCCTATTATGGGGCTGGTTGTGCGGATATGAATTGGCAAAGTGATTTATTTTATATAGAAAATTATGTTGCTATACCATTGGCTAATATTCAAGGTGAAGGTTGTGACGGACTTTCTGATGTGCAGGGTATATTTATAAATAAAGTAATTAATGATACTAATGTATTGTATGAAACCTACCCCATTGACACAATAACTAAACTTGATGGCTACAAATGGGAGTTCATAGAAAAATACTGGACGAAAAACTACCGAAAGTTTGTTAATTAGTTTTCAGTAGCTTAAAATCCATTTTCTTCTACCTTTGTTTAAACTCCAATAATGGCCCGGCAGAAGTATCACAAAATAATACGGAAAAAACGAAAAGGCCGCCCCAGGCCTGAACCGGGCGCCGAGCCGGGTGCAATAATTACGGATGGAGAAATTTGCCCTGTAATAAAAGTGTTTTCCTACCGGGGCGAGGAGTTTGAAGAGAAAGATTTTACATCAACTGCCGGCCTTTTTGATTACCTGAATGCCCACCAGCATTTGTATCACTGGGTGGATACCATTGGCTACGGAAACCGGGAGTACTTTGATAATATGTCGCTTTACTTTGGGCTTCACCTGTTGCAGGTAGAGGATATAGTAAGCCTTCACCAGCGGCCCAAAGTGGAGGAGTTTGCCAACCACCTGTTTATCATTTCCCGGATGAAGTACACCAATAAAAACGGGGAATTTATTGACGAACAGCTGAGTATGTTTGTTTATGAAAACATGGTGCTCAGTTTTCAGGACTATGAGGACGACTGCCTTGCACCTGTGCGTGACCGCATCAGGAGAAATAACAGCCACCTGCGCGAGCGGGACAGTTTTTACCTGGCGTATATAATACAGGACGCTATTATAGATAACTACTTCCCGGTGCTGGATGAGCTGAGCGACCGGCTGGAGAAGCTGGAAGAAATTGCACTGGACAGGCCCGACCGCGATATGCTGAATGAGCTTCAGGATATTAAACGGACGCTGATTGACCTGCGTAAAACCATTTGGCCGGAGAAGGACAAGATAAACGAGCTGCTGAGGAGCAAGTATAAACTGGTGAAACCCGACCACGAAATTTACCTGCGGGATACGTATGACCACTGTATACAGATAATGGACCTTATTGAAAGCAATAAGGAGATTACCCACAGCATAATGGATGTTTACCTGAGCAGTGTGAACAACAAACTGGGCGAGGTGATGAAAGTGCTGACGGTAATAAGCAGCATATTTATTCCGCTTACGTTTATTGTGGGGGTATATGGAATGAATTTCTCACCTGTAGATAAAAATGGGCAACCGCTTCCCCTAAATATGCCGGAGCTTTATAACCATTACGGGTATTTAGGTGTTATGGCATTTATGTTGTTGATTGCCATCGGCCAGATTATTTATTTTAAACGCAGGAAATGGTTGTAAAAAAAACCTTTGGCCTTAATTTTGAAAAAGACAGAAGACACATATATTTGCTAAAACAATTAAAGAAAAATTATGAAAAAGTTAACCTTATTAGTCCTCTTCGCAACCTTAACAAGCGTGTTCCTGGATTCGTGTAAAAGCGAGGATCCTGAAGGCCCCAAGCCTACTCCAACCGTTAGCTGGAAAACTACTGCCGGTTACACCTTTTCAAACTCTGATGTTCAGGCTGGTGAAACCATCGATTTTGGTGTAATTGCAGCCCCTTCTGATGGCGAGAACATTACCCGTGTACGTGTTAGTTTGTCAGTTAACGGCGGTGTTGAAACTAATTTCATCGATTCACCTGACCTGAAACTTAAGAACTTCAATCACGACTGGATGGACGTACCTGTGGGTTCACTTCCCAACGCTAAAAACAGGTTCACTGTTACCGTAACTCAGTCAAACGGCGAGTCTGCTTCTGCTACATTTATTGTAACTGTTACAGGTAGCGCAGCAAACATTCAGACAACCAATGATATTGAACTGGGTGCACAAAACAACCCAACCGTAGGTTCGTTCTTTAATCCCGGCCAGGGCTCACTTGGTATTATGCTGGCTGCCCAGGCAAACAGCAACCAGAATGACGTACATGTTATTTACTATTCAGGCGCAACAAATAAAGAAACCTTCTCAGCCCCTAACGATGCACAAATTGGAGAGGTTCACAAAAACGTGCCCGGATGGACTGTTAAAAATGCAACTTTATTCAGGAAGACAACTATGTCTGCCACTGATTTCGATAACCTTACTGATCCTAATGTTATTGTAACCGAATGCAACAGCGCCTCATCATCAAAAGTTACTAACCTTAAAGCAGGTGATGTAATTGCTTACCGTACTTTCAACGGCAGCCACTTTGCCCTGTTTAAAATTGAGTCTATCAACGCCGGTGGCGCTGGTACTATCACTTTTGACATGAAAAACACTAACTAATAATTGACCTTATTATTTTGAAAAAGCCATCCATAATTTGGATGGCTTTTTTGTTTGGTTATATTTGATAGATGAAGAAAAAGGTATTATTCTTTATCCTTGCATTCGGGATAATAGCTACAGCTGTAACATCGTGTAAAAATGACGATCCAAACCCGCCAGCACCTCCTGCCGGAAATAATAATAACAACAATGACGATACCCTTAAAAAGCCTAAACCTTCAGTAAGCTTTAACAGTGGTATAGGGCACGTACAGAATAACGATATGCGGATGCCCGGAGATTATTTTACTTACGGAATTACAGCCCGGTCTGCTAAAAATGAGAAGCTTACAAAGGTTAGGATTACTATTGAAATAACTCCGGGTGCAGAGGCGGTTGTTTTTGACTCTGCTTTTAGCGATACCGTATTTATTAAAAACTGGACCGATAATGCTATCCTTCTCCCCGGACTGAAGAAAATAAAAGCAACTGTTTATCAAACCAACAGCCAAGATTCATCGGTATCAGTTGCGTTTACTATAAAACCGGGGCCCGGTGCAGTTGCTACCCGGACGAATATTGAAATGGGCGCACAGAATAATGCATCTTTAGGTTCTTTTTTAGATTTTCAAAATTTACAGGTGCTTACTTTGGCACAGGCCAACAGCAAACAAAACCTGGTGGATGTAATACACTATTATGGCGCTACTAATAAAACTACCCTGACCAGTGCTGATGATGCACAGGTAAACCAGCTGTTTCCTTCTATAACCAACTGGGCCAAGAGAAAAGGCACCCGCTATTTGAAAACCGGAATGACAGCCTCAGAATTTGATGCGCTGAAGGATGGTGACCCCATTGCTGATATTGATGCCAATTTCTCATCAGGCATATTTACATCCAGGGCAAATTTATTACAGGTGGGTGATGTGGTGGCCTTTTATACCGATATGGGGTTATTTTATGGCCTGTTTAAAGTAACCCACGTGAACACGGGCAGCACAGGCTCCATTAAGCTGGACCTGAAATACGGTAATTGATTAACCCGTTGTTCGAAATTGCTTTCGGGTGGCGGTATATGTTATTTTAAACTGGATAAAATCCAGTCCTGTGAAGATTACGGTGAAAATTCAGGTTTAAACCTGAATTTTCACCGTAATCTTCACAGGCGGAGGTTTCAACCACAGCCATTGCTCAATAATCTCAAACAACGATTGATTAACCCGTTGTTATAAAATTGTAGTAAGGCCATCCCTCTTTCAAAACCGGGATGGCTTTTTTATTGTTCCATAGGATAATTGTTTCTGTTAATTTGTAACTGAATGAAGAAAATAGCGGTTTTTACTTCGGGTGGCGACTCGCCGGGTATGAATGCCTGCGTAAGGGCGGTAGTGCGTTGCGGCATATACAACAAGCTGGAAGTAATGGGTATTATGCGCGGATACAATGGCATGGTAGAGGGTGATATTGTGCCTATGAAAGCATCCGATGTTGCCAATATTATCCAAAGGGGAGGAACCATTTTAAAAACAGCCCGGAGCGCAGAGTTTAAAACACCCGAAGGGCGTAAAAAAGCTTATGGTAACCTAAAGCAGCATGGCAT
>DASPJH010000644.1:0-5686 GCA_035628715.1 Bacteroidia bacterium | reverse complement strand
GCCGCAGGCCGAAGGTGACACCTTTAAGGTAATTACCGGCGACTTTGTTACCACTGTAGACGGTACGGGTATCGTGCACACGGCCCCTACCTTTGGTGCGGACGATATGCGGGTTGCCCGGCAAAACGGCATTGCCCCCATGCTGGTGCGCGACGAGGAAGGCAAGCTGGTGCCGCTGGTAGACTTGCAGGGCCGTTTCCGCAAGGAAGTGAAAGACCCGTTGTACGGTTTTGGTGGCGAGTTTGTAAAAGAAGCCTACCTGAACGATGACGAGAAAGCTGCTGAGTTAGCCAAACAAAAAGAAGCGCTGACTTCTGTAATAAAAGATACATTAAAGCTCAATTACCTGAGCGTGGATGAGCGTATAGCATTAAAACTGCGCCAGGAAAACCGCGCCTTCAAAGTAGAGAAGTACGAGCATACCTATCCCCACTGCTGGCGTACGGATAAGCCCGTATTGTATTACCCGCTTTCAAGCTGGTTTATCAAAACCACTGCTGCCAAAGACCGCCTGATAGAGCTGAACAAAACCATCAACTGGAAACCGGAAAGCACCGGCACCGGTCGTTTTGGCGACTGGCTGAACAACCTGGTGGACTGGAACCTGAGCCGCAGCCGTTACTGGGGCACGCCGCTGCCCATTTGGAGTACGGATGAAGCGGAACCCGAAAGAAAATGTATCGGCTCATTGGCCGAACTGGTAGCTGAGATTGATAAATCGGTGGAAGCCGGTTTAATGGAGCATAACCCCTATAAAAAACATACCGGTTCGGATACGAGCGAGTTCGGTACTGCCGAAGGTATAGACCTTCACCGCCCGTATGTAGACCATGTGATATTGGTTTCCTCAACAGGCAAGCCCATGCACCGTGAAACCGACCTGATAGACGTATGGTTTGACTCGGGTGCTATGCCTTACGCCCAGTGGCACTGGCCGTTTGAGAACAAAGACATATTTGAGAAATCCTTCCCGGCGGATTTCATCGCCGAAGGCGTTGACCAAACCCGCGGTTGGTTCTTTACCCTGCATGCATTGGCCGTACTGCTGTTTGACAGCGTAGCCTATAAAAACGTAATGGCCAACGGGCTGGTGCTGGATAAAAACGGCAATAAAATGTCGAAACGGTTAGGGAATACCGTTGACCCGTTTGAGACAGTTGCCAAATACGGCGCCGATGCTGTCCGCTGGTACATGGTAACCAACTCATCGCCCTGGGATAACCTGAAATTCGATGTAGAAGGCGTGCAGGAAGTGCAGCGCAAATTCTTCGGAACGCTATACAATACCTACTCCTTTTTTGCCCTGTATGCCAATATAGACGGGTTTGAAATGGATGAGCAGAACATTGTTCCTGTTGAAAAACGCCCGGAACTGGATCGTTGGATAATTGCCCTGCTGCAAACCGTTATCCGCGATGTAAAGGCCAGCATGGACGATTACGACCCCACCCGCGCATCACGCCTGATACAGGACTTCGTTACCGAGCACTTGAGTAACTGGTATGTGCGCCTTTCACGCAGGCGTTTCTGGAAAGGGGAGATGGGCGAGGATAAAAAAGCCGCTTACGAAACCTTATACGAATGTTTAATGGTAGTAGGCCAGCTAATGAGCCCTATATCGCCTTTCTTTGCTGACTGGCTGTACCGCAACCTTACAGAGAGCATCCGCAGCAAGGCTGTCGTAAATAATACACCGTTGAAGTTTGAATCGGTACACCTTACCAACTTCACCAAATACGAAGAAGGTAAAATTGACGTTAGGTTGATTGAAAGCATGCAGCTGGCCCAGGATTTATCGTCTATGGTTTTATCGCTGCGTAAAAAGGTAAATATTAAGGTACGCCAGCCGTTGCAGCGCATTTTGGTGCCCGTGGCCAATAATACGTTTGCCCAGGATTTGCAACACGTGAAGGATCTTATTTTGGGCGAAGTGAACGTAAAAGAGCTGGAATACCTGACCGAAGAGAAACTGAAACTGGTGAAAAAAGTGAAGCCCAACTTTAAAACGTTAGGGCCTCAATTAGGCAACCAGATGAAGGAGCTGGCCGGCAAGGTAGCTACCTTTACACAGGATGAAATACGCCAACTTGAGCGTGACGGGGGCATTGATATACAACTGGGTAACGGTAATTTCCGTCTGTTACTGGCAGATGCTGAAATAATCTCGGAGGATATACCCGGATGGCAGGTGGCAGTTAATGGCCCGCTTACCGTAGCCCTTGATACTGAGATTAATGAGCAACTGTTGCAGGAGGGTATCGCCCGGGAATTTATCAACAGGCTACAGAACCTCAGAAAGGAGATGGACTTTGAAGTTACCGACAAAATCCACGTTAAAATAGAGGAACACCCAACCGTTACAGCAGCGCTGAATACCTACAAAGATTATATTTGCGCTGAGATATTGGCGCAGGATTTGCAGATTACTGGCACATTGACAGATAGCAAAACCATCGACATTAACGACACTGATATTAAAGTATCTATTAGCAAAGTTTAAATATAACAACGGACCATGGAAAAAAATGAATTGAACGAAACGCCTGAAATGAAAGAAAAAACCCGCTACAGTGATAACGAGCTGCAGGAGTTCAGGGACCTTATTAATAAAAAACTGACCAGCGCGCGCGAAGAGCTGGCATCGTTGCAGGAAGAGATTTCCAACACCAACGATCACGGGATTGAGGATACCAATAACGCTTACAAAACCCTTGAGGATGGATCAGCCACGCACTCAAAGGAAAACCTGAGCCAGTTGGCGGCCCGCCAGCGCAAGTTTATTGACAACCTGGAAGCCGCACTTATCCGTATTGAAAACAAAACCTACGGCATTTGCAAGGTGACGGGCAAACTGATACCTAAAGAAAGGCTGCGCGCCGTGCCCCACACTACTATGAGCGTGGAAGCTAAAATGGGCCAGTACAAGTAATACATTTTTAAATCTTATTTAATGACCGGAAGGGAGAAAACCATACGCCCGCTGTGGATGGTACTGATTGTGGTACTGGTGCTTATTGCCGACCAGGCGTTGAAATACTGGGTAAAAACCAACTTTGCCTACGGCGAGGAGAAAAACGTTATCAGCGACTGGTTTATCCTGCACTTTACCGAAAACAACGGTATGGCCTTTGGACTGGGCTTTGGGGGCAGCTACGGTAAATTGCTGCTCACCCTTTTCCGGATAGTCGCTGTGGCGGGTATCATCTATTACATGGTATACCAATACCGCCGCGGCGCCCACCGGGGTTTCCTTGTGTGCCTCGCGTTAATACTGGCGGGAGCCGTAGGAAATATTATTGACAGCGTATTTTACGGTGTCATTTTTCACGATATCAACCGCTACATAGGCGGCTGGTTCCACGGGCAGGTGGTGGATATGCTGTATTTCCCCATTATAGAAACCTATTACCCCAGTTGGTCGCCCATCAACGCCGGCGAGGAATTTATATTCTTCCGTCCCGTATTTAACCTGGCTGATGCCTCTATCAGCACCGGTGTAATAGCTATTTTCGCATTCCAGAAACGTTTTTTTAAAGAGCATGTAAAGCCTGAAGTGACGGATGTGCCTGCGGATCATACACCTGCAGAAGGTGACGGGGCGGTGGCGTAAGTTCCTTTAAGCGTCCTCGCTTAAAGGTGCTTTGGTATAAGCCTCCAGGCTCACTATATTAAAGTTAGCCAGGAGGCTAACACCCGGGAAACCGAAGCGAGGACGCTTCGGGGAACGGCCTTCGTTATTGCGAGCACGCATTGGCTCTCCTTCAAAAGTCAATAATCACAGCGAAGCAATCTCGTTGAATAGGTACCAGATTGCTTCACTACCGTATAAAGGTATCATCTATTGCCAAGTAACCCGTTCGCAATGACGGGGGTGGCCTGCCAGGTAAACTCAGGCGGTTATTGAATAAGGGTGGTGCCTTTTTAGTTGTTTGTTTTTACATCACGCCATTACCCAGTTTAGCCATGAGGCTAACACCTGAAAAACCCGAAGCGAGGACGCTTCGGGGAACAGCACTGCTATTTCTCTTTCAGCACCATATCAATGCACATCACAGCTGCCATAATAAGCTGGCGCAGCGGACTGTTTTGCGGCACATTTTCATTTATATTTAATATATAATTATCAGCGGTGGTAAAAAACTCTTTACTCATACCCGCCCATTTTTTGGTAACATGGGCAAACTCCAGGTTATCCTTTACAAACTTAAAATCCCAGCCGGTCCATTTACCCTTCAGCGAGCATAAATAAGTGCCATTGGCATCCAGCACATCAAACTTACCGCCTATGGTAAATAATTTTTGCTTGAATATGCCAATCACCTTATCGTTCTCATCCCGCACTTCCACCTTCGAAAGAAACAAATTGATACCTCTTTTTACCGCCAGCACTTTTTGCCCTTCAGTGGTTTTTATAACCACGTTGAAAGGCGTAAGTGTTTTATAACCGGTAAATCTGAAAATTTTTGTCAGCACGCTCAGTCCCTCTTCGCGGCAGTTCATTATTACAGTGCCGTTGGCAGGGTCGTAAATATCATAGCTGTTAGAGGCTTTAAACATGCCAACATGCTCCTTTACCAGGAAAGTATTACGGTTCAGTTGTGGGTTCATAGGTGTTTTTTTTCGCGGGCTAATATACAATCTGCCTGGTGTTTTTATTAAATTATGAGCGGAGCATTTTTTTTACCGGGTGATTTGTTTCACTGCTCAGCAAGCTCCGGTCATTGCTGGTAACTCGCTCACAATGACTAACTAATAATCATAACCTCTTGGTTTTTTAAAAGTTATTTTATTACCTTTCGTTTACTAAACAATTTGCATTATGAAAAAAAATCTACTCATTGCTATGGTACTTATGGGTATAAGCGCCAAAGCACAATTTTTCCAACGTACTTACGGGCCCGGCACCGACAACCGGCTCACACATGGTTACAACACTAACGCAGTTGGTTTGGGTCATTTTATGGTGGGTAATACGTTTACCACTTTCGGTACCATGCCGCTTGTGGCAGTGCGCACGGATGTTAACGGGACTCCGAATCCTGTGCCCAATTTTACCAGTATTTACCAGATAAACGATGGCACAAACAACCTGTTTGCAGGCCGTGCCCGTTCGTTTGAAATTCCCGGAGGTACCGGCTTTGGTATATTGGTGGAAATTAGTGGCGCCACTGATGGCCTGGCCTATCTTACTTTAGACCCTTCAGGCAATGTTACCAATATAATGCGGCATTTTCCTGTTGCCGCCGGGTATAGGGTCCAACTGGCGCACGTGGTGGTAAACGATTTAACCAATACCGATGCTATAGCAGTGGGCACCATGATTAACACCAATGTTAGTCCGGCAGAGGAGTATCCGTTTGCTTACAGCTTTGATATAGCCACGGGCAACACCATTAACTGGTCTAACTATTACGACCACTTTAACGGCTTTTCACCGTCTATTAACGTTTCAGTGTATGATTGTGCCCTGGCTCCGGGAACAGGTTTGCTGGGAGTGGTAGGCAAGGCCAACACCGGGGGCTTTACGGTGGGTGATGATGCGTTTTATATGGCGCTGGATATAACTACCGGCGGATGGATGGGCCCAAGTGTGATAAACGACTGGGTGAGCAACGAAGACCTGCGGGCAATACATTATTCTGCCGCTTTGGGCTTATTTGCCACCTGCGGCAGCTTTGATTTTTTT
>DASPJH010000643.1:0-4565 GCA_035628715.1 Bacteroidia bacterium | reverse complement strand
AATTTTTTACAGGATTATAATGAAGCTCACCCGGAAGATAAACGCCTGCCGGAACTTGCTATTCAGGGAGATTCAAGACTGGTAATGGTTGACCGTTTGCTGGTTGCCCACATTTTACGGAATTTGGTGTCGAATGCATTAAAATACTCCCAGGGCAAAAAAAATCCGGAATTAACCATTAAATTTGAAAAGAAATTGGTTACAATTACAATCAGGGATTTCGGTATAGGAATTCCCGAAAATGATCGTAAAAACTTATTTCAGTCGTTTTTCAGGGGCAGCAATGTACTTACCATTCCGGGCACAGGCCTGGGTTTGGTAATAGTGAAACAATTTGTGGAGATGCACGGGGGGATGATTGACCTGAAAAGCGAACTTGACCATGGAACTACTATACACGTTATACTACCTATATAAACCAATATGAACAAGGTACTGATTGTTGAAGACGAGCAGGACATTCGGGAGAATATTGCTGAAATTTTTAAACTGAGCAAATTCAAGGTCTTTGAAGCTTCTAATGGTGCAGACGGCCTGAACATGGCCGTTGACAACCAGCCTGACATTATCGTTTCTGACATTTTAATGCCGGGGATGGATGGATTTGAATTGCTGGAGAAAGTTAAAAGCAACCCGCAGACAGAACATATACCGGTAATTTTGCTTACTGCCAAAACCATGATGGACAGTAAGCTGAAAGGTCTGAAAATTGGCGCCGACGATTATATAACCAAACCTTTTAATGTGGACGAGCTGGTGCTGCGCGCCACCAACCTGGTAAGCACGCGCAAAAAGCTTCGCCGCACGCCGATAATTCCTGAGAAACTAAAGGTAGAATCCAAGGATGATATTTTTATCAAGAAGATTTACCAGATAATGGAGAAAAACATTGATAAGTTTGATTTCTCAGTGGAAGACTTCGTGCGCGAAATGGGTTATAGCCGCAGTGCCGTTCAAAAGAAAATTAAGGCCATTACCGGCAAAACGGCCACCAACCTGGTGCGTGATTACCGCCTGGAACGCGCCCGCCAGCTGATAGAGCAGGGGGCAGGTTTTCTTTCAGAAATTGCCAGCATGGTAGGCTTTAACAGCCTTTCTTATTTCTCTAACTGCTACAAGCAGTATTTTGGAGAAAACCCATCCGACGTAAAGAAGAAAACAAAGGGCGGCGAGGAATTGGAAGCGGCTTCTTAAGTATAGCTCAACCTTTTTACCGGAATAACAGCATATAAAATTCTGTTTGGTGAAATTTCTGTACGGGGGAATTTTTTTATTCCTTCTCGCGCAATAATTTCACAAGGGATGGTTCCAAACCGATACCAGCCAACCTCTTTTATCTTGCTATGGGTTATTAACATCCCGCTCTAAAACTTTTCAAAACAAAAATTTGCGCGAAAGCTTTTAACATTAAATTTGCGCAACCAACACGTTACCCCCCACTTTATGACTTTAATGCGTTTCAAAGCACTGGAACTGGCACAAAATCGAACGCCGGTTAAGGTTGATTTTCCTTCGGTTAAAATTTCCGATTATTACGGAACCAATGTTTTTGGCGAAGCTGCTATGCGTCAGTATCTTGGTAAAGAGGCCATCAATGCCATTAATGATGCAAAAGAAGAAGGCACCAAAATAGATCGTAAAATGGCCGACGTAATTGCCGCAGGCATGAAACAATGGGCTATTTCAAAAGGTGTAACACACTACAGTCATTGGTTCCAGCCCCTCACCGGCGCCACTGCTGAAAAACACGACGCATTTTTTGAACCTATAGATAACAGCTCTTCCATGGAGCGTTTCAGCGGAAATGCTTTGGTGCAGCAGGAGCCTGACGCTTCCAGCTTTCCCAGCGGCGGTTTGCGCAATACTTTTGAGGCCCGGGGCTATACCGCATGGGATCCCTCATCGCCTGCTTTTGTTATAGGCCGCACCCTTTGCATACCTACAATATTTGTATCATACACAGGCGAGGCGCTGGACTTTAAAGCACCGTTGCTAAAAAGCCTATACTTTTTAGATACTGCCGCTACTGAAGTTTGTAAGCTTTTTGATAAGAAAGTAAACAAGGTTACTGCTTCACTGGGTATCGAGCAGGAATATTTCCTGGTAGACGAGGCGTTGTTTTATGCCCGCCCCGACCTGATGCTTACCGGCCGCACACTGGTGGGTTATTCATCGGCCAAAGGCCAGCAACTGGAAGACCACTATTTTGGCTCAATACCCGACAGGGTAATGGCCTATATGATGGATTTTGAAACCGAAGCCCTGAAACTGGGTATTCCCCTTAAAACCCGTCACAACGAGGTAGCCCCCGGCCAGTTTGAGTGCGCTCCCCAGTTTGAAGAAGTGAACCTGGCTGTTGACCATAATGCCCTGCTAATGGATATTATGGATAAGGTGGCCCGCCGTCATCATTTTAAAGTGCTGCTGCACGAAAAGCCCTTTGCCGGTGTAAACGGTTCAGGCAAGCACAACAACTGGAGTATGATTACCAACACTGGCGTTAACCTGTTGTCGCCCGGCAGCACTCCATTAAATAACCTGCAGTTTCTTACTTTCTTTATAAACACTATAAAAGCGGTGGATGAGCATGCCGACCTGATGAGGGCCAGCATTGCATCAGCCAGCAACCAGCACCGCCTGGGAGCCAACGAGGCGCCGCCTTCAATTATTTCTATCTTTATCGGTACCCAGCTTACCCAGGTGCTGAACAACTTTGAAAACAATATTAAAGATACCAGCGAAAGCAACGTAGGCTCTATCCATGTGAATAAAATCCCAGAGATTTTGCTGGATAATACCGACCGTAACCGTACCTCGCCCTTTGCCTTTACCGGCAACAAGTTTGAATATCGCGCTGTAGGCTCACTGGCCAACTCAGCCTCTCCTATGATTGTGCTGAACACTATAGTGGCCGACCAATTGAAACAGTTTAAAGCCGAAGTGGAGAAATTGGTTGCTTCAGGTAAAAAACAGGAGGAGGCCATTGTGGAAGTACTGCGCCGCTATGTGGCAGAATCTAAGAGAGTGTTGTTTGAAGGTAATGGCTACAGCGAGGATTGGGCCCGCGAAGCTGAGCGCCGTGGATTGACCAATATTAAAGATGTTCCCAATGCACTTGCCAAGTATGTAAGCGATAAAGCACTGAAACTTTTCAGTGAAAACGGCATTATGAACGAACGTGAAATTGAAGCGCGTTATGAAATTCTGCTGGAAAACTTTGTTAAGAAAATCCAGATAGAATCGCGTGTGCTGGGTGATTTGGCTAATACCCATATTATACCGGCCGCTATTAGCTTTCAGAACAAACTGGTGCAGTATGCCCACAGCATGAAGGAGCTGGGAATGGAGGAGGATGCTTATAAAGTGGCAATGGATACGCTGAAAGAAGCATCGAAACACCTGAATATTATTAAAACTTCGGTATACAAAATGGTGGAGGAACGCAAGGTAGCCAACGCCCTTGACAGTATGGAGGCAAAAGCTCATGCCTACTCTGATAAAGTGAAACCCTACTTTGACATTATCCGCGCGCACAGCGATAAACTGGAGCGTATTGTGGAAGACACCCTGTGGCCGCTGCCCAAATACCGCGAGCTGCTGTTTGTAAAGTAAGACATGAGTTTGAGTATATAAATAGCCGGCCATTATGCCGGCTATTTTTTTGTTCAGCGTATTGTGGCTGCCGGCCCGTTATGCCAAAATAGCAGGCCCGGCAGGGCATTTCGCCGTTTATGCCGCCGAAACATCCGTTGGTCGACACTTTCTGCCAATTGGATTAGTTTTTGACTGATAGGGGTATCAAAAGTTTTGACTTTTTTAAACCGAAGATAAATAGATATTTTTGAGGCTTAAAATCATCGACAAACCTTTTATTTCTAACCCCGTTAAAAGTATAAGCAATCACTAATGCAGGATAACCAAAACGTGCGGCGCCCTGAGGGTCCCACAGAGCCGGAAAAAGGCAAAAACAACAACCCGTTTAACAGGAAGCCGGTGAAAGGAAGCGGCGGCGGCAGGCCATCAGGTCCCCGGTTCAGTCTTTACTGGGTGTATGGTATAATAGCAGTACTGCTTATGACCATGCTGCTGCTGCCTGGTTACAACAGCCCCAAAGAAACCAACACCAAGGAGCTGATTGAAATGCTTCGCAGCCATGACGTGAAAAAAATTGTGGTGGTAAATGAGAAGGTGGCTGAAATATATCTTACCGAAGAAGCTCTTAAAAACGAAAAATATAAAGAAAAACTGAAGTCGCCAGGTTTGTTTGGCGAAGATCGCCCGCATTTCCAGATGGAAATTGGCAACTATGAAGTATTCAGGAAAGACGTGGATAACGCGCAGGCCAGTTTTGCTGAAAAAGAAAGGATTTACCCCGACCCGGTAGAGCGGCACAACCTGCTGCTGGACCTGCTGGGATACATAGCTCCCTTCCTTATTCTGCTGGTTATCTTCCTGTTTTTTATGCGCCGTATTGGCGGTGGCACAGGTGGGCCGGGCTCGCAAATATTCAATATTGGCAAGTCAAAAGCACAGTTGTTTGATAAAGACACCCAGGTAAATGTAAC
>DASPJH010000642.1:0-8043 GCA_035628715.1 Bacteroidia bacterium | reverse complement strand
ACAATGTAATTAATATAATATGTTTCATTAAATGTTATTTTATAATATTGCTATATATTAAATCCCATGTTTCGCCATCCGTGACATTTTCTCTACATATAATCCCAGCACCTTTTGCCCATAGCACATTTATATCTTTGCGATAAAATACAATCGCATTGGTAATATTAATTTTTACAACATTTAAATACGTTACATTTTGAATTTTAATAGAGTCAATTGTTTCAATAATTTTAAAATTTGATGTTTGCCCAGAAAAATCAGCAGTTCCAGTATAATCTTTTTTGAAAGGAAAAACCCAGGAAATACTTTCTCCTAATGAGTTGCCCGGTTTAAACTTGGAGCACATAAGATTATAACATGGCCATTTTGAGCCAGCTTTTATACAACCAGAAGTACCTTGAGTAAAAGAACTGTAAATGTATGTATACCCTTCAAAAGAACTTAAATAATAACTTTCTGCCTTTTCATATTTTTCATCTTTAAACTCAACCCAGTTTTTATTCGATTTAGTAATAACTACTGTGTCCTGCTTGCCTGTCTTATCATTTTCATATATCCACATGCTGCCCGATTTAAAATAAAAATAATCTAAAACTTCTTGCTGTATCGGCCATTCTTTAGGCCAGTTGTTATTGCTCGGCGCAGGTGTTTCCGAAGGTTTGCAAGAGTTGACCCCAACTAGTAACGGAAGCATGAATATGAAAAAGAATATGTAAATCTTCATTACTTTATTTTTTTTTAATGTAAGCATTTTTTAACCAGTAAGTTTTAGAAATACGTAAACTTTGTTTTTTAATTATCCCATAATTGGGAGCCACCCATGTAATAGTGGAGTCATAATCCATTAACCCATCTACTTCATTATAATACACCTGTACATTAGAATATACCTTCCCATCAAGGATATATGTATGCAAGGTGTCTTTTAAAATAAATAATCCTGTAACACTATTATAATATTCATTTAATAGTACTGGAAATCGTACCATTTCAGATTGTCTGATACTGTCGGTATGTGTAGGGTTAGTGTATAAAACGCTTATGGCGTTTGTTTTTAAATCACTATATTTGCTAAGGTAAAAATCATATTTAAAACCAGTCAAAGCACTTTTTGCGTATGCCACTAATATTTCAAAATCTGCACGAGGGACATTTGGATTAAAATTAGCATCAACTTTTACTTCAGTTTTATAAATATAAATGCTATCTAATTGATTGGTTGCGCTGTCTTCATAATTCCAGTAAGTACCCACATCAAACCATGCGTAATCCCTTAGTTCCTGCGGTATAGGCTTGTAAGGGTATTTTGGCTTTTCCTCTTCTTTTTTACAAGAAGTTAATGTGAAAGCAAATGGCAGAAGAAGTGCAGACAGTATTATAAGTTTCCTCATACTTTCAAAGATTTTGGAGAGTGAAGGTAGCATATATACCGGTTGAACCATTTGCATTTTTTGCAAACGCAGTTTTAGTCTTTACGGAAAAACGCATACAGTTGTTTTTCATACAAATGCCTCTTTAGTAGAACAGCCTATAAACAAAAAACGTTGCTTGGGCTTTGCCCTTTTCGACTAACCTATTAAAGTCAAAAAGGGTATGCACCCTTTGCATATTGCACGGAAAGGCTCGCGAAAACCCTGTGTAGCAATAGCATTAGGCAACATACCCTCTTTGAGGGTATGCCCCAGATGCCAGCTCTGCTACACTTAAACTCGCGATTTATTCCGTGCAGAACTATCATCAGGACATTAAAATCCTATATGTTAGTATCTATAACTTTTCTATAGCTTCCAATCTCAGCACTACAAAAGTAGTGGAACTCCCCCAATCATTCAACAGTTTGCAACTTCACGTGTTATAGAAAGTTAGCACAAACCTGAATACAATTTTCGACAAATGCTACCGTGAAAACACCCAATTTTTAAAGGGGTTAAACAACCCAATTTTTGTTGATTAAGAAAATGTATTTCTTTCACCAAAAAGAGAAACAAACCAACAAAGCATCAACAGTTTTCCAACAGAAATCCAACAATTTCCCAACAAAAGTCCAACAGTTGAAACAAATCTCCAACAGATTACCAACAAAACCCCAACAGGAAAGCAACAAAATTATAGCGGACTAGCACAATAAGGCAAAAATGTCACAGAAATGCATAAAAAAGCAAAGAAATGCATAAATTGACAATTTTAAAGAAAGATAAAACTCATAGCCTTAATCCTTACATACTGCCAACGCCGAGTTCCTAAATCAACATTTCACGTTGATGCATTAAGTAATTGACTTTAAACACATAACAGCTTACAACTTTATTTCACCAACGTCACGTTGCCTACGTCAGGTTGATAGGATGAATTTAACTTAAATAGACATTGTGAAATGTTGATTCAAAAAGAAATTTACAGTCTTTAATCATGTTCAAACTGATATTAACTGTGGGTCTTTTTCTTTTCAATAACTTGATCAAATAAGAGCTTGGCTTTTTCATAGGTAATTGGCTTTTCAATGTAATCGGTAACAAATCGATTTTTTAAAGCCCTTTCTTTATCTGAAGGTAGAGTAGAGGAGGAAAGCATAAAAATCGGAAGTTTGTTTTTGTGTTTCATCTCAAGTTTTTCAAACTCCTCAAGAAATTGCCAGCCATCTAAGTCCGGCATATCAATATCAAGGAGTAAAAAAATCAATGGGTTTGTTTCAAGTAAGACAGAAATAGTGTTGGATATAAATTCAACTCCTGCTTTAGCTTCCGTAAAAGTATAAAAGGTTGGATTTGTGGCAACTCTCTGCATTACTGTTTTAGCTAAAAAAATATTTATTGGGTCATCATCAATAAGAACAATTGTGATAGGCTCATTCATTTTTTTTGTAATTGGTTGTTTACTTAAAAGAAAGTGCTCAAAAATGCAACTAAATATGCCAATGTCCAAATAATATTTTGAACATCAACATTATAGAAAATATATTTTGTAGAAAAACGCCTAACAGTTAGATAATCGATGTTAATCTGATATGGAATTAGCTGCTAAAATGGTTCGCCGAATGTTTTTAAAAGAATTAATTGTCAGTTGGTCAATGTGTTAAGACTAAAATTTTTTCTCGGCTTCCCTTCGTGGAACATTTTTTGACCCGTGAAACATGTGGTTTTCCTGAAAAAATTTTTAGACAAGATAAAAATGATTGTAGGTAACAAAATAGGGTTTTTCCAAATACAGTGTACCAACGCAATTAAAATAACCTAATTGGGGCAAGGAATCACAAGAAACAACCAACACTATGCAACAACGCACAACATCAACAGTAACCAGCCAACTACTAACTCCATTTGCAAAAGGCAACAAATCCAGCCAAGTTAAAAGTGGCAATTGTGTTATCTATACCCGTGTATCAACAAAAGAACAGGCTGATACTAATATGAGCCTTGTAACCCAACGCAAAGCCTGCGAAACTTATGCTCAAAAACAAGGATACTCCATTTTGGGATACTTCGGGGGTACTTACGAGAGCGCAAAGACTGACGAGCGGAAAGAGTTTAACAATATGCTCACCTTTGTAAAAAAGAGCAAACAGAAAATAGACAGTATTATAGTTTACAGCGTGGACAGGTTCTCCCGTTCAGGCGGTAATGCTATCTATATAGCCGAGCAATTAAAACAGCAGGGCATATCAATTTATTCTGTCACCCAACCTGCTGATGTAAGTACACCCAGCGGAACACTCCAACAAAACATACAGTTCATATTTAGTGAATACGATAACCAACTACGGAGGGAAAAATGTATGTCAGGTGTAAAGGAAGCATTACTCAGGGGGCAATGGTGCAATAAACCACCGTTGGGATATGATATTCTTAAAACAGAAGGTACAAAACGGTTAGTTGTTAACGAAAAAGGCAAATTGCTGCGGAATGCTTTTTTATGGAAAGCCAATGAGGAGTTGCCAACCGAAGAAATACGTCAACGTTTAGCCAACATGGGGTTGAAACTCCGGCATCAATTCCTGTCCGACCTCTTCCGCAATCCTTTCTATTGCGGTTACATCAGTCACAATGCATTGGAAGGCCGGTTAGTAGAAGGAAGCCATGAGAAATTAATCAGCGAGGAAATATTCTTACGGGCCAACGGCGTGTTGAAAAGAAACAACCAAGGGTACAAAGTACAGCATGAGAACAACTATATCCCATTAAAAGGCTTTCTGAAATGTGATGTTTGTGGTTCCAACATGGCGGGATACATAGTAAAAAAGAAAAAGATATGGTACTACAAGTGCCGGACAATAGGCTGCGGTAACAACAAAAGTGCAAACGACCTGCACAGCCAGTTTAGGGAAATCCTTAAGGAATTATCAATTCAGCAACCGTTAACGGAAAACGTTAACGGTGTTAATGACAACAACCAACAAAATGGCCTAATAGGGACATTAGATGCTGTAAAAGAAGCAATCCGTATTGAAGTTACAGCAGCCTACCAACAAGCCAATCAACAGCACGTTGAAACAGCTGAAACATTAACAAAACAGCTGAAAGAACTCTATTCAAAATTAGAGAGGTTAGAGGAACGGTTCATCGAAGAAGAAATCTCAAAAGAAATGTTCCATAAATACCAGGAAAAGTACAGGCAGGAAATCAACACCCTGGAGCAGGAAATCTCCAAAGGCGGAAATGGGGTGTCGAACCTTAACAAGTGCATAGACAATGCTATTAGAATGGCATTAAACCTACAGGAATTATGGGGCGCAAGCGACTATTACGGAAAACAGAAACTGCAAAGGCTGATTTTCCCTCAAGGGATTAGCTATAACAAGAAAAATAACCAGTGTCGAACCCAAAGGATCAATTGGGTATTCCTTTACATTGCCAATATTAACAGAGCCTTTAGAAAAGAAAAAAGCGGCACTCTAAATAAATTTTTAGATGATGCCGCTTTGGTGGGAGCAACAGGATTCGAACCTGTGACCCTCTGCTTGTAAGGCAGATGCTCTGAACCAGCTGAGCTATGCTCCCTTAGCCCTTTATTTTAAGGGACTGCAAAGATGATATCCCAAAATCAAAAATGCAACTTTTATACAGAAATTATTTTTGAGGCATTGGCCATGATGTTTTCAATCTCCTCAACCTCAATGGGCATGCCTATTTCATCCATCAAATCCAATGGTCCGGTTTCGGTGATCAGCACGTTGTTTTCAATGCGGATACCGATACCTTCCTCAGGAATATAGATACCGGGCTCGTTGGTAAACACCATACCGGCAGCCATTGGCTCGTAATAACGGCCCACATCGTGCACCTCAATGCCTAGGAAGTGGGAGTTACCGTGAGGAAAATACTTCTTCAGCGCGGGCCACTTGGGGTTCTGGTTTTTAATATCGTCCATGGTCAGCAGGCCAAGGTCTACCAGCTCTTTCTCCATCACCTGCTCCACGCTTTTTTGGAACTCCGGCCATTTGGTGCCGGGGGCGAGCAGCTTGCGGGCTTCGCGCTGCACGCGCAACACGGCATTGTACACTTCCTTTTGGCGGGCGGTAAAGCGTCCGTTAACAGGGAAGGTACGCGTCATATCGCTGGCATAGTTGGCATAATCCACGCCGCAATCTACCAGCAGCAGGTCACCGTCATTGCACTGCCTGTTGTTCTCCACGTAATGAAGCACACAAGCACTTGCGCCCGAAGCTACAATAGGATGGAACGAGTGCCCGGTAGCCCTGTTGCGTATGAACTCATGTATCAGCTCGGCCTCCACCTCGTATTCCCAAACGCCGGGCTTTACATAGTTCAGCAGGCGCTCAAAACCTTTTTTAGAAATGCTGATCGCGTGACGTATCAGCGCCAGTTCGGTCTCCAGTTTTATAGAGCGCAGGCGTTGTAAAATAGGCGCAGCCCTCTCGTAATGGTGCAAAGGGAATTTAGCCTTCATTTCGTGGGCAAAATCCAAATCCTTGTACGGCGATTTATAGCTGAAACGGTTGTTTTCGTTCAGGTCCAGGTAAATAGTATCGGCCAGGTTGGTTATCTGGCGTATTTTAGCCTCAAACTCGCTATTCCAGAAAATACTTTTCACGCCCGAAGCCTCAGTGGCTTCTTCTTTCGTGTATTTATGTCCTTCCCACACGGCAATATGCTCATTGGTTTGCTTCAGGAACAGCGTTTCGCGGAAATCTTCAATCGGGCAATCGGGGTAGATAACCAATATACTGTCTTCCTGGTCAATGCCGGTCAGCCAAAACAGGTCAGAGTGCTGCTTAAAAGTGTGGCTGGCATCGCCGTTCCACACGTACTCATAATTGCTGTTAAAAATTGCAATACTGTTGGGCTTCATGTGTTTCATAAAGCGCTTCCGGTTCTCAATAAACAGCGATTGGTCAATCTTCTCGTATTTCATAGCCTTACAAATGTACAAAGTTGTTTTGACAGACGGATAGGGATGGATGAAAGTTGGGGATTATTCGTCCGGATTTTTACCGCAATTATCCTGTTTACCACCTATCAGGTATCCGCTGAGCTGCAAATACTCCATTAACATCAACTGAGCTTAAAGTATTGGGCAAAGTATTGGGGTCTGAAAGAAAAGCCGCCCTAAAATTAAACCTGCCCGAAAAAGCTCCTGCCACCCATCCACCGGGGTCGCCATATTCCTGCACATTAATAATCGTCGCGATACTTTGCATTCTCAGATTTTCACTGCCCAGATAAATAATTATAGTAGGGTTTTGAGGATTTCCGGGGTAAACCCAGTCTGCTTCTCTAAGACCTTTACCTTCACCTGAAAATGAAATTACGACGGAATCCTGCAGGCGTAAAGAATCGACGAATTTAACCTTTGTTAGCCATTCAGTGCTAACAAGACCCGCTTCGGCCAGCTTAAAAGTGCCGAAGTTTACAAATATTTCTGTTGCAGAAGTATCATGTCTGTAATTAAAATTAAGTTTAGCCTTGTTGTAAACAATTCCCTCATAACAAACTTTTAGTGAGCCAAGATTTATCTCATCGTTTACAGTAGGGGGCAGTACAATACTTTTTGTATGCAACACCTCTGTGTATAGCTTATAAAAACTGATGGCTGCATCCGCTCCGCCTGCGGGCACTTCAGCACGTAACCAGCCATCGGTAATAATTGAAATAATATTTTTATTCTGGCATTTTATCTGGGCATATCCACTAAAATTGGTGTTATCGCAATCTTTTATTCTGCCTGAAATTAAAGCGCGGCAAGGCTTGGCAATAACCCCTGCATTTACAGTTGTATTGCTTACCGTCAGCGATATCGCTTTATTTATTCCTATAAATTTATTTAAAATATCATCATAAACATCAACCGTATAATCTCCCAGCGGCATCAATCGTGAAAAATTGCCGTCTGCATCGGTTATCGTCGTTGTTTGCCCCACCCGTACTTTGCCATAAGGAATTGCTTTGCCTTTACAATCAGTTAGCTTACCTGTTATGGTCGCCGGGGGCGGGGGTGGTGGTGTTGGTGTAGGGGTAGGACGCGGCGGCGTAGGGCGTGGTGGCGGAGGTGTTGGGTTAGGACGTGACGGACCGCTGCGAACATCCACATTGTAAGTTGTGAAATGGCTTACGTAGCCAATATACTTATTGTTCTTCAGCTCTGCACTGCCTGCTTCAATCCAGATACCTTTATTTTCATCAAAATACCACAGCGGTATGGCAGCCGGAGCATTGGCAAGCATAGTAGCTGGCACGGGGAAGGTGAGCGTGGCAAATGTATTATCGGCAAGGTTTAGCAAATTGCCGGCATCATCGTGTAGCTCTATGTTCAGCATTCCGTATGAATACAGTTGCACTTCGTCGCCATCCATAGTAAAGGCGCGCAAATCTCCGCCCGGAATCATGCGTGAAAAATTTTCATCGGCAGGATCTATATGCACTATGCTCACCCTTACATTGCCTGTGTGCAGGGCGCCGTTACTGTTTTTTATTGTGCGTGGATTAAATTTTACTCCCGCGCCATTGCTTAAAACTAGGTCTTTCCCCTCCTGGGCCTGAAAGGAAATAATATTATCCCTTTTCAGCAATACGATTTCTGCCCTGC